>JAACUG010000073.1 GCA_009993045.1 Cyanobacteria bacterium CG_2015-22_32_23 | reverse complement strand
TCACTATAGAAACCTTGATCTAAACTATTACTATCATTGGCAAAAGGTAACTTTAATAAATGTTGGGGCGATAAAAATTTATACAGTAAAGTTAATGAGAAATCTTCTTCTTTTTCATAATCTTTGAGGTTAAAATTAACGCAATTTTCTTTTAACTCTAATTCAACTTTATTGATAGCATTAAAGGCAATTTCTTCATAAAATAACTTTGTCTTTTCACTGGTTAATCTTTTTTCTTGAAAATCATTAAATTGTTTAACTAAAAACTTGTCTTGATAAAATAATCTTTCAAATAAATCCCCCCGAAAAACAAACCAATCATAAATATTAGTAATAATTAAGTGCTTAATCTTAAAATTTTTATTGGTGATTCTTTCTCGCAAATAATAGAATAATAACTGTTGTAAAGCCTTACAATTAAATTTATTAGATGTTATCATTTCCCTAGTATTATGAGGGCGTTTTGTTTCTATAATCACCCCAATTTTACTATTAATATTTTTTCCATTATAAATAACTAAATCATTATTATCTTGAGTATTAATATAATGATTTGTGCTGTAATAAGTATCTTTTAGAAAAGTTGTTAAATTATTTTTATGAAATTCCTCTTTTTCGTTAATTTCTTTATCTGTTATCTTCAATAAAATCTCTAAATTATCCTTAAACTTATTAATATCTTGTCGTAATAGTTTAACTTTTAAAAAGGCTTTATTTAAACTTTGACGAATTTTTTTGTTAACCATCATAGAGAAGAAAATTGATTTTAAAATTAATATTGAATATGCCGATTATAAATATAAAAGAGAATCTATATAAAAAGTCTTATAATATTATTATTAACAGTATTTTATGTTATGTCGTAATGTTAAATCATTGGTGAATAATTAAAGATTAAAAAATAAATCTGTAAATCTTACTATACCCAAAGCTAATTACTAAAACTATAATAAGATTGCTATAGATACATATTCTTGAGCAAAAATTGAAAAATCCTATGATAAAATTGCTATATAATAATTAATAAATATTAGAGGATCAAAAATGACATTAACCCTTACAGCAGAAGAACTTTTTAAATCAGCTTACGAAAATCGTTATACTTGGGATAAGAATTTCCCTGGTTATACCTGTGACATCACCTTAACCAACCCTCAAGGTAGCTATACCGCCAAAGGAGAAATTAAAGCCTCTTTACAGTTTGAAGTGTCAGGCATCGAAGACGAAACCGCCAAAAAAGCTATTACTAGCCAATTATGGGAAATTACTATTCACCGAGTGAATCACAGTTTTGAGAAAAGTCACGGTGAAAATACTTTTACTTTTGGCGAAAAAGATGAAAATGGCGCGATAGAAATTCTTGTCGGCGGCGCTGGAGAAGGTAATCAATATAAAGTAAATAATAACGTAGTTTCCTTTGTCTATCGCAAAATTGGTAACTCTATTGTGGCAATAAATACTTTTGGAGTGCTTAACACCGATGAAGGATACTTGTCAGAAGGATATGATTCAATATACTTAGATCCTGAAAGTAAACAACCTAAAGGTGGTAAAACAGTTTTTCAAGATACTTTTGAGAAAATTAATGGTTACTATATCTTAACCCATCGCACTATCACCAGTGAAGAAAATGGACAACCCACAGTAACAGAATATAAATTTACTAATATTGTTTTTGGATAATTTTTCATCAGCCTTGAATTTTATTTTGAGGCTTACCTTTTGTCTAACAGTAACTAATCTTTCCTCAATACTAATTATGACAATTGTGCGACTATAACATCATTTAATAACGTTTCATTGGTTAACAAATCTTCCACCGTAATTTTTAATCTCCTTTTCTCATCTACTATAAATAATACTTTAATACGATCACTTCCTTGAATACCTAGAGGATTTAATCTGGCGATGGTTTTTCCTCCTTCGTTATCGTTAAGAGGTTGTATTTTTTTCTCCCCTTGATGCACATTTCGTGTTACTAGGCGATCGCCATCGAAATATACTTCAGTACTGGTGTTTTCCTCTCCTAATTCACCGATAATTAATTCAATACTAGGTTGATTTTCCACCGAAGCAGCTAAGGTTAATTCGATGAAATTACTCATGGGGTAAGGTTGTCCATTAGGTATAATAGTATGCCAATCGTGACGTTTTTGGCGACGATTCCAATAACGAATACCATAACTATGGTAAAGAAAATCTTTGACTTGTAAACCTTGTTCTAATTTTAAAGCACCAGTGGCAATAGCAGTAAAAGGTTGATCACTTTTTATTTTTTCAGAGGGGAAATATTTTTGTAGCCAAGTCTGTACAGCAGGAATTTGCCCACTACCACCGACTAACAAAACTTTGTCAATGTTAAATGGTTGCACACCCTCACGTTTTCCTTGTTCTAAGACAGTATCTATCATTTGGTCTAATTTGTCAAAAAATAGATTTTCCGTCAGTATTTGCTCAAATTTTGCCCTATCTAGGCGTAAATCATAGGTGTCGAGAGTAACATCATTAAAAAATACTTCTTGGGCAGTTTTTTGACTGGATAGCTGAATTTTTAACCTTTCTCCAAGGCGAAGAGTTAGGGAAGATTTAGTAACTCCTTGAGTATTATGAAAATAATCTAATATCCAATTATCAATATCACAACCACCTAAATTAGTACCACTTTTGGCAATAACTTTGGCTAATTTTGTTTTTTGTCTATTATTTTCTCCTAATAATTTTTCACCCCATTTTAAGATAAAACCTTGAGACTTTTTACTTTTACCTAAATCTAATTCTACTAAAGAAAAGTCAATAGTGCCTCCTCCAAAATCTACGACTAATAATAAATTATCACTTTCACTACCATAACCTAAAGCTGCCGCCGTTGGTTCATCAATTATTCTAACTTGGTTGATATTCCATTGCTCACAAATACCTGTTAACCAATGACGATAATTTTCAAAACTATCTACTGGCACAGTTATAATCAGACTATCTGGGGTTTCTTTTAATTCTTTTAAAATAGCACTTAAATACCATTGCCCGATGTCTTCAAAACGAATATTTTTGTCTTCTAAACTGGGTAAAAAACCCTGTATTTCTGCACCAATTCCGCGCTTAAAATCACGAAAATAACGAGGATTATTATTAATATCTAAACCTTTATCTCTCACTTTTTGCCCAATAATTATATCTTCTTTTTCAGCGTTATTAACATAAACTAAACTCGGAATTAATGGCGGTATTTTCGGATTATTTTGCGAAATATTTGCTAATTTAATTATTTCCCCTTTTCCCGTAGTGGGATTGATTCTTGTTATAACTGTATTACTTGTACCAAAATCAATTGCAATGCCCATTTTTTGATGATATTTATAATTTATTTTATCTAATCAATTATTTTTCAACACCGATGGTTAAAACTTCATTACCAGATTCGGTAACTAACACATCATCTTCAATTCTGACACCAATTCCTTTCCAATAATCGGGGATTTCTGGTTGTCCTTCTACTGGTTTAATATAAGGTGAAATGTATATACCTGGTTCAACAGTTAAGACATGACCGGGTTGAAAAGTTGTCCATTTTTCGCTATCTTGTTTATAACTTCCAGCATCATGAACATCTAAACCTAACCAATGTCCTGTACGGTGCATATAAAAAGGTTCATATTTTTTACCCTCAATAATCTCTTTACTGTCTCCTTCTAATAATTTTAATTCTTTTAAGCCTTCTACAATCACTTCCACCGCTTTATCATGATATTGATTATAAGTGTTGCCCGGTTTTACTAAGTCAATGGCTTGTAATTGCGCCGACAATACTAATTGATAAATATCTTTTTGTGGAGGAGTAAAATTACCATCTACAGGAAAAGTGCGAGTAATATCCCCGTTATAATAACCATAGCTACAACCTGCGTCAATTAGTAATAAATCTCCTGCTTCCATCGCTCTATTATTCTCAATATAGTGCAATATACAGGCATTTTCTCCCGATGCAACTATAGAAGGATAAGCCATGCCGTCACCTCCTAACATCCTAAAGGTATGCTCAATTTCCGCTTGTATTTCGTACTCATAACGCCCTGGTTGTGCTATTTCTCTTGCTTTTTGATGTGCTTTAACGGAAATTTCTGTCGCTTTTCTTAACATCCCAATTTCTGCTTCACTTTTAATTAACCGTAGGGGATGCAACACAAAATTAGAATCTTCTAATGCCACAGGCCCACTACCACGACGAGGATAACTGCTAACCAGTTTTTGCCAATGATAAATAATTTTTTCGTTGAAATGGGAATCTCTCCCTAAATGATAGTAAATGCGATCGCCAGTCACTAAATATTCTGATAATTTTTCGTCTAATTCATTGATGGGATAGACAATGTCAGCATGATAAACCTCTTTAGCGGCTTCTACTCCTACACGATAACCTGTCCAAATTTCTTTGGCTAAATTTTTAGGCTCTACAAAAAGTATGAATTGATGTTCTTTATGATTAGGTGCAAAAATAGCGACGGCTTCGGATTCATTAAAGCCTGTTAAGTAATAAAAATCACTATCTTGACGATAAACATATTCAACATCATTGTGCATTACGGCTTGAGGCGCACTACGAAAAATAGCAACACCTTTGCCTATAGCTTTCATAAATTTTTGGCGGCGTTGTTGATATTCAGTAGAAGGAATCATTATTTATAAATAGGTAAAGAAATATTAATTAGTATTATATCTTTGAATAATAAACAATTACCGATAATTTTTCCTTATAAATAATTTGATTGGAGACCAAAATGTAATAACATAATTGATCGCACACTGTGTGCCATTTCATGATCGCCCGATTTTTTCATTTTCAGACATAATTAAGATTAAAGCCAATAATTGTCAGAAAAAAGATGGTACAAACACCGATAAAACCCATAACATTAGCGGAATTTTTAACCCAACCAGAAACTCAACCAGCCCAAGAATATCTTGATGAGCAAATTTATACTAAACCGATGCCTCAAGGACAACACAGCCGAATTCAATTGATAATTATTTCTCCTATCTCCTATTTTCTACACCATGCCACGCTAAACCATAAAATTGAATCGGTTTATTAACTTGAGTAGTAAATTTGACCCTGATTTTATATTCTCCTGTTTCGGGAATAGGGCAAAAAATATGTTCGACACTGTCAACTTTACTAATGGATGAGCAAGTAATTTTTTTATTATTATTATTATTATTATTAATTAGCTCCAAATCTAAGTTATTTAATCCTTCATCTATAAAATTTTCTCCTAAGTCGTATTCTTGATTATTATTAAGATCATTTAACTCAACTAATCGATCCCAAGCTAAAGTAATTGTAATAAAACTTTTGCCTTTTAAAGGTTGTTTAATAAAATAATCATGGGTTTGGTTTTTATCAATTTGAGCGTAATTCCAGCCCATAGAAGGTACTTTTTCCTTATAATTATACTGTCCTGCTTCTAACTGTTTATAAGCTCTCATGGTATTTAGATGTCCTGTACCCATTTGTATATGTAAAGGAATTTCAGGATTATTATAAGCATCACTTTCTAACCAAGTTTGATTATTTTGAGTAAAAATAGTGCGAGTCATTCCTAATAAATTACCATCACCTAAATCTTTTAATTTATCAGCTGAATTAAGTAAAATTGCTTTCATTACTTCATGTTGTCGATAATCCTTTGTAAAAATAGACGATTTTTGTCGTAGAAAATTATTTCCAGCCTCATGCAATAAAGCCACCGAAGCGGTAATATGAGGAGCAGCAAAACTACTACCAGTGACTTGCTCAATTTTTCCATCAACGTTATAAACAGAGATTCTATTACCCGGAGCGAGTAAACTAATACTACGTCTAGGACCAACATTAATTTCTTGTCTAGTTAAACCCTTAGCAATACCCAAAGGAGAAATACTTAAATTAGCAAAATCAACTTTACTAAAAATGCCATTTTTTTTCATGCTATAGGCAGTGGTAATGCCATTATAATTATCCGTTGGAATTGGTATTCCTCCTTTTCCTTGATTTCCTGCTACTACATAAAGAACATTGTGTATTCTAGCTGACCAATCTACGCATTGAGTTAATAAACTATTACCATCTAATTGAGGATTTTCTCTCTTATCCCTTGCTAAAGATTCTCCAAAACTGAAATTAATCGCCCTTACTGTACCACCCTTTTGTACGGCGATATGATTTGTAGTAATACATTCTTCTGGTTGTCCTGCATTTTTGATAGAGCCCACCGCACCAGAATATAAATTCGCCCTTGGTGCGATACCTGTAAATTTTTTCTGATTACTGATCATCACCGAAGCCACCATCATGGCATGATTATCAATATGGTTATTAGATTGAGCTGCTTGATTTCGGTAAAAAAGACGAGTTATGGGTAACTTTTTGTAGAAAGTGCTTACTTTATCTAAACCAAATTGTTTTGGCCGTCCAATTTCAACTTGACCTATACTAACCTTACGTCCTTGTAAATTATAAGGCTCTTGTTGTAACCTTAATACATCAATACCTTTTTCTGATAATGAGTTATTTAAAGCGACAACAGGAAGAGTAAAACAAAGTATATTTAAGCCAACAGTTAAAGAGATTATTATTTGTTTCATTAATCTTCAATAGTGTGTCCTACTTCCATAATAACTTTTTTAATTTCATGGACTGTTTTATTGGTGGTTATAGAAACGATTTTTGTACTAACATCAACACTAATTTGTCCTTGAGGATCATAATTTTCCATTGCTTTAGTAATAGTATTTGCACAAACTTCACAGGCGATACTTGGTACTTTTAACGTAATTATCATATAAAAAAGTGGTTATATATAGAGCAAAATTAAAATGACAATTAATCTATAGAAATGATCATTTTTTCTTAATTTGTGCAAAAATTGCATTATTTAGAAGGAGAAGAATAATATTGTTTATCTAAAGATTGTTGTTGTAATTCATTGACTTGTTTTTCTAATTGTTCAATTCTATCTAATAAAGTTTTAATGACGGTGGCTTCGGAATCTGGTAAATTACTATGATCAAGAGGATCAACTTTTACTCCAGAACGGTAAACGACACGCCCGGGAATACCTACTACAGTAGAATCTGAAGGTACATCCTTTAACACTACAGAACCAGCACCAATACGGACATTACTACCGATTAAAATATTACCTAAAACTTTTGCACCCCCACCGATTACTACATTTTCTCCTACGGTAGGATGACGTTTGCCGCCGTGTTTTCCCGTACCGCCTAATGTGACACCTTGATAGATGAGACAGTAATCACCAATAATAGCAGTTTCACCTATGACGACTCCCATGCCATGATCAATAAATACACTTTTACCGATAGTTGCCCCCGGATGAATTTCAATACCTGTAAAAAAACGTCCTAAATGGGAGATTAAACGAGGTATCACAGGCAATCCTAAATTATAAAGCCAGTGAGAAAAACGATGAAGTACTAAGGCTTGTAAACCGGGATAACAGAGTATTACCTCTAACCAGTTACGCGCGGCTGGATCTCGTTCAAAAATTATCTTAAAATCAGCAATGAGTGATGAAAGCACGGTTAGCTAGTTTTTGTTTCAATTTTTACTATTCATATTATCTCTTATTGACATAGTTTTGATAATTCGTATTTTCCACGCCTTGTCAAAATTTAACTTCTGTTAAACTTAGATGTTGCATCCCATTAAATACGAGAAGGGACAAAGGGATTAAAATTGACTTAAACTATACTAAAATTGAATAAATAAATTAACCTCGACTTTGAAAAAACCCTGCTGGGGGTTAGGGGGGATCGTACTGGTATAATTATTGTCAGAAATCCCCTAGAAAAAATCGCCTAAATAGTTTTCTTACCTAATAAATTTCCATTCCATTACCTGAAACCCATGTAGAGAGGTTGCATGCAACGTCTAATTTTTGGAGATGTCTATCAACTTTTGTTGACAATATAAAGGGATGTCACGAAAAACTACGGATAACCGTAAAGATTAAAAAGTGAATAGGTAAAAGAGCTTAGTTTCGTGGTACAAAGTATAAAGAGCCATTTTTTTTTGCTCTGTCATAATACTTAATATACCCTCTCTAATTTCAAAAACTAGGAGTTTACAACTTAATGTTTACAAACGTAAAATCCGCCATCAGACATATAGCACCGGGCGACTTACAAGGACGTGCTTTAATGAAAGTGGTTTATGTATTGTTAGAAGCACAATATCAAAGCTCAATTACTGCCGCTATTAAATCCATTAACGCCCATAATCCTAACTTGGCCATAGAAGTAAGCGGTTATCTTATAGAGGAGTTACGAAGCCCAGAAAACTACGAAGAATTTAAGAAAGACGTATCCGAAGCAAATATATTTATCGCTTCTTTAATCTTCATCGAAGACTTAGCACAAAAAGTTGTGGATGCGGTTACTCCTTACCGTGACAACCTCGATGCGGCGGTGGTTTTCCCCTCCATGCCCGAAGTAATGCGCCTCAATAAAATGGGTACTTTCAGTATGGCACAACTCGGACAGAGTAAAAGTGTCATCGGGGAGTTTATGAAGAAGCGTAAACAGAAAAATGGAGCAGGTTTTGAAGATGCCATGCTCAAATTGTTACGCACCCTACCTACGGTTTTAAAATATCTTCCCGTCGAAAAAGCCCAAGACGCGCGCAATTTCATGTTAAGTTTTCAATATTGGTTAGGTGGTTCATCCGATAACCTCGAAAACTTCTTCTTGATGTTAGCTGATAAATATGTCTTCACGGGAGAAAAATCCTTACTCAGCAACCGAGTATATAACGAGCCTGTGGTGTACCCTGATATGGGTATTTGGCATCCCCTCGCCCCGAAAATGTTTGAAGACATCAAGGAATATCTGAACTGGTACAACACTCGTGATGACATCAGTGATGACTTAAAAGATCCCCTTGCCCCTACTATTGGCTTGGTGTTGCAACGTACCCACCTTGTTACTGGTGATGATGCTCATTATGTGGCAATGTTACAAGAATTTGAATATCGTGGCGCTCGTGTTATTCCCATTTTTGCTGGTGGTTTAGACTTTTCTAAGCCTGTGGATGAGTATTTCTTAGATAAAGCCGTGGTAGGGGTGGAGGCTTTACCCATCGTTGATGCTGTAGTATCCTTAACGGGATTTGCCCTTGTAGGAGGTCCTGCACGACAAGATCACCCCAAAGCCATTGAATCTTTGAAACGTCTGAATCGTCCTTATATGGTGGCTTTACCGTTGGTATTCCAAACTACGGAAGAATGGGAAGAAAGTGATCTCGGTTTACATCCTATCCAAGTAGCACTACAAATCGCTATCCCTGAGTTAGATGGTGCAATTGAGCCTATAATTTTATCAGGTAGAGATGGTAATACTGGACGCTCTATCACTTTACAAGACAGGGTAGAGGCGATCGCAGGACGGGCTTTAAAATGGACAAATTTACGCAAAAAGCCCAAAATTGACAAAAAATTAGCAATTACCGTCTTTAGCTTCCCTCCCGATAAAGGAAACGTGGGTACAGCAGCTTATTTAGACGTTTTCGGCTCAATTCATGAAGTTTTAAAGGGCATGAAAAACAACGGCTATGACGTGCAAAACGTACCAGAAACCGCTAAAGAGTTGATGGAATTGGTAATTCACGATGCTCAAGCCCAATATTCTAGCCCCGAATTAAACGTTGCCTATCGCATGAGTGTGGAAGAATACGAGCGCTTAACTCCTTACTCCAAAAAATTAGAAGAAAACTGGGGTGCGCCTCCAGGGCATCTCAACAGCGATGGACAAAACCTGTTAATCTACGGTAAACACTTCGGGAACGTCTTTATCGGTGTACAACCTACATTTGGTTACGAAGGAGATCCTATGAGATTACTTTTCTCTCGATCTGCTTCTCCCCATCATGGTTTCGCCGCTTATTACACCTACCTCGAAAAAATTTGGGGTGTTGATGCAGTATTACACTTTGGCACTCATGGCTCATTAGAATTTATGCCGGGTAAACAAATGGGGATGTCGGGTGACTGTTACCCTGATAGCCTTATCGGTAATATTCCTAACATCTACTATTACGCCGCTAATAACCCTAGTGAGGCGACTATTGCCAAACGCCGTAGTTATGCCGCCACTATTTCCTACTTAACCCCTCCTGCGGAAAATGCTGGATTGTATAAAGGTTTAGAAGAATTAAGCGAGTTAATTGGCTCATATCAAAGCCTTAAAGATAGTGGGCGCGGTGTGCAAATTGTCAATACCATCGTCGATAAAGCCCGTATCTGCAACCTTGATAAAGACATCCCCGAAATTGCCTCTCCCGAAGGGCAAGAAGCGGATTTATTCGACTCTAGCACTCTATCACAGGACGATCGAGATCACATTGTTGGTTCAGTGTATCGCAAATTGATGGAAATTGAATCCCGTTTACTTCCTTGTGGATTGCACGTTGTCGGTAAACCTCCCACGGCTGAGGAAGCGATCGCAACCCTCGTGAATATCGCTAGTTTAGACAGGGAAGACGAGGGCATTTTAGCCTTAACTACCATTATCGCTAATAGTATCGGGCGTAAAATTGAAGAAATTTACCGTAACGCTGATAAAGGAGTTTTAGCTGATGTGGAGTTATTACAAAACATCACCGAAGCCACCAGAGAAGCCGTAAGAGCTTTAGTAGAGGAGCAAATTAACGCAGAAGGGCGAGTTTCTTTCGTTTCTAAGCTCAACTTCTTCAATATGGGCAAAAAAGAGCCTTGGGTAGCCAAATTACACGAATTAGGTTATACCAAAGTTGACGAAAAAGCCTTAAAACCTCTGTTTGAATATCTCGAATTTTGCTTAGAGCAAGTTTGTGCTGATAATGAATTAGGTGCGTTGTTAAAAGCCCTTGAAGGTGAATATGTATTACCCGGACCAGGAGGCGATCCCATCCGCAACCCTAATGTATTACCTACTGGTAAAAACATTCATGCTCTCGATCCTCAAAAAATCCCTACCCTAGCGGCAGTACAATCGGCTAAAATCGTTGTGGACAGACTCTTAGAGCGTCAAAAGATCGACAACGGTGGAAAATATCCAGAGACGATTGCTTGTGTATTATGGGGAACGGATAACATCAAAACCTACGGGGAATCCTTAGCACAAATTATGTGGATGATTGGGGTTAAACCCGTGCCTGATGCTTTAGGGCGTGTTAATAAACTCGAATTGATTGATTTAGAGGAGTTAGGAAGACCTCGTATTGACGTAGTTGTTAACTGTTCTGGCGTATTCCGTGATCTATTCATCAATCAAATGAATTTACTTGATCAAGCTGTCAAAAAAGCCGCCGAAGCAGACGAACCTTTAGAGATGAATTTCGTTCGTAAACACGCATTAGCACAAGCGGAAGAAATGGGTATTAATCTGCGTCAAGCGGCAACCCGTGTATTTTCTAACGCATCTGGTTCATATTCTAGTAACGTTAACCTAGCGGTAGAAAATAGCAGTTGGGAAGAGGAGCAAGAATTGCGGGATATGTACTTAAACCGTAAATCCTTTGCCTTTAACTCCGATAATCCAGGGGTAATGGATGAAAACCGAGCCATGTTCGAGAAATCCTTGAAAACTGCTGATGCAACCTTCCAAAACCTCGATTCTTCTGAGATTAGCTTAACGGATGTCTCCCATTACTTCGACTCTGATCCTACCAAAGTTGTGGCAAGTTTGAGAGATGACGGTAAAAAACCATCTGCATATATCGCAGATACTACCACCGCTAACGCTCAAGTGCGTACTTTATCGGAAACCGTGCGCTTAGATGCGCGTACTAAGTTACTTAACCCTAAATGGTACGAAGGGATGTTATCTCACGGTTACGAAGGAGTCAGGGAATTATCCAAACGCCTTGTAAATACTATGGGATGGAGTGCTACCGCCGACGCAGTGGATAACTGGGTTTATGAAGACACTAATACTACCTTTATTCAAGATGAGGAGATGTGTAAACGGTTAATGGATTTAAACCCCAACTCATTCCGCCGAATGGTAAGCACCCTCTTAGAAGTTAACGGGCGTGGTTACTGGGAAACCTCAGAGGAAAATATAGATCGATTACAACAACTGTACCAAGAAGCGGAAGATCGCATCGAAGGCATCGAGTAATCATTAAATCGTAGGGTGGGCAATGCCCACCTTTTGAGTTTAAAATAATGAGTAAATTAGAAAAATTAATTAAAAAGTTATTATCTCGCCCACCAGAAGCCCGTTTTGAAGATATTTATACCATTTTGAAGGCTTATGGTTATCAGGAAATCAGATCAAAAGGTAGTCATCATGCGTTTGAGAACGATCAAGGTGATGTAATTATTGTTCCTAAAAAAGGTGGTCAAAAAGTAAAAAAAACTTATATTGAAGAAATAATTAAAAAGTTAAATTTAGAGGATATTAATAATGGATAATCTCACTCAAACAAAATCTTTAAAATATTATTTATCCTTAAAATATCCAATGTCTATTTATCCTGAAGAAGAAGGCGGTTATACCGTTATGATTCCTGATTTAGAGGGATGTATGACTCAGGGAGAGACTTTAGAAGAGGCAATTAATAATATTGATGAGGCTAGAGAATTATGGATCGAAACGGTTTATTGTAGTAGCAAAAAAGAGATTCCTTCTCCTTCTCAAAGAATTAGAGTTTAACAAAGAATTTTGATCTATCATGACACAAAAAAAATTTATCCCCATCGTTTAAATAAAGCAAAAAGATTAAGGAAAAATTCTTGTTAACTTATCCTAAAGCATAAATTTAATTAAACAAAAATGAATAATATCTATAATGAAGTATTAGAAAAACTAACTGAGATTGTTGTTGAACAACTCGACGTTGAACCACAAAGAGTAACTCTTAATACTAATTTTTATAATTTATATACAAATGAACTTGATCCTATAGAATTATTGATGGCTATTGAGGAAGTATTTGAGATTGAAATATCAGATGAGGAAGCCGAAAAATTATCTACGGTAGAAAGTGTTTTATATTTTCTCTCAGATAAAACAGACATAATTACACTAAAACAAATTGAAATTATAAGACTTCAAGAAAAAAAGGAAATTAAAGAAAGAGAAATTAAAAATTTAAAGATACGAATTTTTAAGTTTTTAAAAAGTAAAGATATTAACCAAGAAATCTTGTTAAAGTTACTAGAAAATGATGAAATTACATCTAATTGGGAAAAAATAAGCGAGTTTGTCAAGGTTGTGGATCAAAAAAGTTTTACTATTTCAGAGATAGCGAAATATTCTTTTATTTTCCAGAATGATTTTATTCTCTCCAATGTAGAAAATATCTATCAAATAGTTCAATTTTTAGAAAATAATAAAATTACTGTAAATGAAATTATATCTTTTATTAATGATGGCGAAATTGAAAGAATAAAAAATGACATAGAAGCTATCAAAAAATCTATGGAGGAAAAACAAGATTTAATAAGAGAAAAAGAAGTAGAAATTAATCATAAAAAAAGCGAGATTAAATCCCTAGAACAAATTATGGAAAACTTGAATAAGAAGATAGGAAACCTAAATGAAGAAATACAAAATTTACAAGCAAAATTAAATGAGTTTTTATAAGTTTTGATCAATTATAAAAATAATATCAAGAAGATATCGATCAAACTAAAAGCATTGAGTAATCATTAACTCTTTTATAAAATTATCGTAGGGTGGGCAATGCCCACCTTTTGAGTTTAAAATAATGAGTAAATTAGAAAAATTAATTAAAAAGTTATTATCTCGCCCACTAGAAGCTCGTTTTGAGGATATTTATACTATTTTGAAGGCTTATGGTTATCAGGAAATATGCTCAAAAATATACACATCAAAATTTAATTAATTTTAGCCTCCCGCCCCCAATTCTGGGGAGATAGATATAGTCAATAAAAGTCCCCAAAGTTGGGGATTTAGGGGCTTGATTTAATTGGGTTTCGCCCCCTGCCCCCAATTCTGAGGATTTAGTAGCTTGATTTAATTGGGTTTCGCCCCCTGCCCCCAATTCTGGGGATTTAGTAGCTTGATCTAATTAATTTTAGCCTCCCGCCCCAATTCTGGGGATTTAGTAGCTTGATTTAATTGGGTTTCGCCCCCCGCCCCCAATTCTGGGGAGATAGATATAGTCAATAACTGATAATTTATCAAGTCTGTTGGAAACTATTGATTGCGATCGCCATGTAAAATACTTTAATACTTAACGACGACGGGGAATTTCATAACGAAAGAAATCATAGGCTAACATTGTTTGAGGAAAAATAGATTGAGCTTCTTTGAGTAAATCACTCATTTGTATGGCGTTTCCCGGGGCGTAACGAGGGCTAAAATGAGTCATGATGAGTTGTTTTACTTGGGCAGCTAAGGCCACTTGAGCCGCCATTGTGGTAGTAGAGTGCATTTTTTCAAAAGCCATTTGTGCATCTTGATGAGCAAAAGTTGCTTCATGGATTAAAACATCCGCATCTTGGGCTAATTCCATGGCATTTTCACAAAAAACTGTATCGGTACAATAAACAAATTTACGTCCTATTTCTGTTGGTCCACAAAATTCAGAGCCAATCAATTTACGTCCATCTTCAAGGGTAACGGTTTCTCCTGCCTTAAGTTTCCCATAAATTGGACCAAAAGGAATCCCCATTTTTTTCGCTTTTTCGATGTCAAATTTACCAGATCGATCTTTTTCTGTAATACGATAACCAAAGGCAGTTACTCGATGTTTTAGCATTTCCGTAGTAACTATAAATTCATCATCTTCATAGATTAAACCCGATTCCACTGTTTTAATTTCTACACCGTAGGGGAAATAAGTATAAGAATATTTCATACAGGCTTTTAAGTAAGGTTCTATACCCGGTGGCCCATATACTTCAATATTTTCGGCATGGGCACCTAAACCACAACTAGCTAATAAACCCATTAAACCAAAAGTATGATCTCCGTGCATATGAGTGATAAAAATTTTTTTCAGTTGAGAAGTTTTTAAATCACTGCGCAACAGTTGATGTTGTGTGCCTTCGCCACAATCGAATAACCAAATTTCTCCTCTTTGATTAAGTCGTAAAGCCACACTAGAGACATTTCTTGATTTAGTTGGTACGCCTGAACTTGTACCTAAAAAAGTTACTTCCACTATGGTTTTTAAGTGATATTATTTTGTCTTAACTATAATAACTTATTGATATTCAATAGTTCATCATTAAATATATTTGAGTTAGTTAAAAGTAGTTAACTTAGACACTTTATCACAAAGTTGGGAATACTCAAAAACAAGTCCTAACTCAAGGTAATATTAACAAGGGATATTTTTTCTTCGAGATTATGAATAGCAATTCTACTTCTTTAAATCGTCTTTTCAATCCTTCAGGATGGTTATTATTCGGGTTTTTAAGTTTTGTTTTAATAATAATTATCTTAACTTTTGTTTCTACTGCTCAAATTTGGCCT
Source organism: Cyanobacteria bacterium CG_2015-22_32_23 (assembly GCA_009993045.1). Lineage (GTDB taxonomy): Bacteria > Cyanobacteriota > Cyanobacteriia > Cyanobacteriales > Cyanobacteriaceae > Geminocystis. The sequence goes on along the minus strand of JAACUG010000073.1, from coordinate 34,410 downwards.
TTTCTTTTCGCAACTTTGGCTAGTGGCAGTTTAGGTTATTTAGTTGTACCAATTTTACAACGGATCAAAGCCTCTCAGATTATACAAGAAGATGGCCCTCAAAGTCATTTAAAAAAAGCTGGTACACCCACTATGGGCGGTATTTTCTTTATTCCTACGGCAGTAATAGTTGGTTTAATTTTGGGTGGTTTTACCCCTGAAGTAATAGCGGTAGCTTTAGTTACCCTTGGTTATGGTTTTATTGGTTGGGTTGATGATTGGCAGATTTTACGCAAAAAAACGAATTTGGGTTTAACTCCTAAGCAAAAGTTAGTTTTACAAATTGGTTTTGCTATTCTATTTTGTGTTTGGATGTATTTTTCTCAATCTACTTCTATCACTAATATCAATCTTCCTTTTAATATAATTTTGCCTTTAGGGTTTTTTTTCTGGGTTGTAGCTAGTTTCGTGATGGTAGCTGAAAGTAATGCTACTAATTTAACCGATGGTGTTGACGGTTTAGCTGGAGGCACTTGTGCCATCGCCTTTTTAGGATTAGGTATTCTGGCAGGAGAAAATCATCCCGATTTATTAGCTTTTTGTTTGGCTATTAGTGGGGGTTGTTTGGGATTTGTGCTTCATAATCGTAATAAAGCATCTGTATTTATGGGTGATACAGGATCTTTAGCTTTAGGCGCTGGTTTAGCGGCGGTGGGTATTTTAAGTCAAAATTTATGGGGTTTATTTATCATCAGTTTATTATTTTTTGTGGAGTCTCTTTCGGTAATTGCTCAAGTTGCTTATTATAAAGCCACAAAAGACGCTGACGGTAAAGGGAAAAGACTGTTGAAAATGGCCCCTATTCACCATCATTTAGAGTTAAGCGGTTGGACTGAAACTCAAATTGTGGGAGTATTTTATGTTATTAATACTGTGTTGATTTTATGGGTTATTAACCATTAAAAATGTCGAGAATAATCACTTATAGCCCAGCTTTTACCATTGTACCGACCTATGAATGTTTTAATCGTTGTAGCTATTGTAATTTTAGAACAGATCCTCATCAAAGTCCTTGGTTAGAATTAGATAAGGCTAAAAATATCTTAAGTCGTCTTCAAAATCAGAAAATCACGGAAATTTTAATTTTAAGCGGAGAAGTTCATCCTAATTCCACAAGAAGACAACCATGGTTACAACGGATATATGATTTGGCACAATTAGCTTTATCTATGGGATTTTTTCCTCATACCAATGTAGGGATTTTGACTTTTAAGGAAATGTCTTTATTAAAAGAAGTTAATTTTTCCATGGGCTTGATGTTAGAGCAATTAAACCCTAATCTATTAGATACAGTTCATCGTCATGCACCGAGCAAAATCCCTAATATTAGGTTACAACAATTAGAATGGGCTGGAGAGTTGCGTATTCCTTTTACTACTGGTATTCTTTTAGGTATCGGCGAAACTTCTCAAGATCGTATTGATAGCTTACTGGCCATCGCCAAAATACAAAGAAAATGGGAAAATATTCAAGAAGTAATTTTACAACCCTATTCTCAAGGAAGTCAAGAAGAATTACAAAAAGAGTCTATTAGTAACGCAGAAATTTTAGAAGTAATTACCATAGCTAGAAAAATTTTACCCGAAAGTATCACCTTGCAAATACCACCAAATTTAATCAATAATGAAGAACTTTTATTAAAGAGTATTGAATTGGGAGTGAGAGATTTAGGAGGAATTGTGCCAAAAGATGAGGTAAACCCAGATTATCACCATCAAACCTTAGAAAATCTCCATCAAACGTTAAATAAAGCACTTTGGCAATTAAAACCCCGTTTACCAGTTTACCCACAATACTACTCGTGGTTATCTCAAGATTTACAATCAAAAATTCAATAGGCACAGACAATAGAATCATTAGGATTAAACTTAACCACAATTAAAGTCATATCATCGTTATTATGATGACCAAATCCGATAAATTGTTTTATTTCTCGAAAAATATAATTGAGAATTTCTTCTGCTTTTGTATAATGTTGACAAGCATAATCAAAACAAAGATGTAAATTATCTTCATCAAATCTTTGATTATTCTGGTTAACAGCATCGGTCAAACCATCGGTATAGTAAAGAATAGTATCATTTAACTGTAGCTTAATAGAACTATTTTCGTACTTTGAATGAGATTCTAAACCAATTAACATTCCTTCGGTATCTAGTCGAGTAATTTTTTTTGTTTTTTCTCTCCATAATAAAGGAGGATTATGAGCAGCGTTGGCATAGCGTAAGATATGAGTTTGGGGATTATATTCAGAGTAAAATAAAGTAACGAAACGATGAGAATTTTCTAAATCTGCATACATTACTCGGTTAAGATGCTGTAATACTCTAGCAGGAGAATGACGATTTAATACTTCTGCTCGTAACATTCCTCTCGTCATAGTCATAATTAACCCTGCAGGTACACCTTTACCCATAACATCACCAATTACTATACTCCAAGGTTCACAAGGTGCATTAGGTATTTGTGCAGTACTTTCATCCCATTGATCATAATTCATCGGAATAAAGTCATAATAATCCCCTCCAACACGATTAGCTGTCTCACATTTAGCAGCCACTTCTAAACCCTTGATGGTAGGACATTTTCGAGGTAGTAATCTCAATTGAATTTCTGAGGCGATTTCTAATTCTCGATCTTGTCGTTCTTTTGATCTCAATTCGACGGTTAATTCATGATTAGCAATGGCCACGGCGGTTTGATCTGCTACTAATTGAGCTAATTTTTTACGAGTTTGTGTCCATAAAAATTCAGAATCATGACTAAAAATATATAACCGTCCTTTTTCAATATTTTTAATTAAAATAGGGGTACTAAAAACTTTAAAAAGAGGAGAAAGTTGTTCTTTAAACTTATTTTGAACAAAAGTAGAAAAACAATCAATATGAGGAAAAATGTGGGGATTTTTTTTATGTTTTTTAGGATAACTATTAATATCTTTAACAACAACTTGAAAAGAATGATTAATCTGCTCTCGAAATTGACTATTTTGACAATAAATTTGTTCTAAAGTGATTTGATGATCAGCATTATAGAGTATTAAAGCACCACCATCAGCATCAGTAACTCTAGCTACCATTAAGGGAGTTAACTCTAAAAACTGATTCAAATTATTAAAACTACGCAACGCAAAACTTAAAGAACTTAGTAAATTCTGAATTTTATTTTGTTCTCTTTGTAAACTAGCTACTAACTCTTTTAATGCTAAAATTGGGGCATTATTCCCTGATGGATATTTAGGTGACACAGTTTCAGAATTGAGAGAATTAAGTTTAAAAATAGACACAAAAATTTAAAAAAATTGACGATAGATAATCAAGTTTTGAGAATAAATTAATATTCTTTAAAATGACTAAATTATTTCTATTCACACAAAAAGATTATGAATTAACTCAAAAAAGTAATTAACTTGATAGTATATGATGAAGAAAGTATATCAACTATTTATCAAATGTCAAGTTTAATGGTAAAATTCGTCATCAAGTTGACTAATATAGCAATCAGTCATTACCTATAATTAGTTAGATTTTAAGTATTACATTTAAGATTTTCAAATAATTTAAAGATTGTTAATATAGTGATTTTATAATTAGTTATTAATTTTAATTAACCATTTTTTGTTGTTTAGAAAGAATAAATAAACTACCATCACCACCTCTACCAATTCTTAAATTTTCATCAATATAAGTAATTTTTAAACTAGGTATTCTTCCTTGAGGATTACGAGCATTAAATACTTTAAAAGGATCTAAAATTTTTGTTTTTATTCCTGCTATTTTTTGGATAGAAAGGAATCTTTTTTCAAAATTAACGTTAATTATATCATTAGGTAATGTTTCATTTTCTAGTATTTTAGGACTAAAACTTGCCGTTACTTTAACATATCCGTTAATTAGTTTAGAAGAATGTTCGACAAAAGCAATATTAAAAAAAGAGGCTTTTTGAGTATCTATTATTTGATAAACTTGTTGTAATTTAAAACCTAAAGGTAACTTATTTAATGAGCGAATTTCTCTGGCCGTAGAATAATGTAATTGCCAAATTCCATCTAGTAAATTAACTCCATATAATAAAGGCTTATAAAAAGGATTAAAGCCCTCTAATTTTGTGGTTATTTCCTCAATTTTATTACTTTCTGAGGGGAATAACATTAAATCTGTAATGGGGTATTCAGGATTAATTTGACGGTGTTGAGCGAGTTTTTTAATTTCTGATAATAATTTTTGTTTGAGACTTAAGCGATTATCCAAAATATTACTTTTACTATTTAGTATTTATTGATTAGTAGTTTACTATATCAAATAAGGTAAATTTTGATTTTAAATAGAAATAGTTAAAGAAGGAAATAGCAGTTTCACCTTATCTAAATCGTAAGGAAAAGGTTTTTTTATGGGTTGGTAATCTTTAGGATGAGTTTCCCCATGACGCAACACTGCATTTACTAACAAACAAGGTTTGCGATTAAAGTTTATGGCACTATGAGGGATTCCTGTCGGTATTGTTACTACTTGAGGATTATCTTCCGTTAAATGTAGATATTGATATTGCTTATTTTGTAAAATAACTAAAACAAAACTACCTTTTACCACTAATAATTGATCTGTTTGAAAATGATGTACAAATAAATCATCGATACTTTGAGGCGGTATTTGCACTAACATAGTTTCATGACTACATTGAGGAGTATAAAATTGAGACATTCCTCCTTGAATTGACTCTAACTTTTTGAGTTGAATTTTTTTTCTGAGTGTCATCTTATTTTCTTTCACCTCTGATGGTTTTTTCTAGTTTACAGCGACTAAATGTAAAAAAATGTTGCATAATTTACGAAAAAGTCTCAAACTATGATATAGAAACAAAATATTGACAGTTAACCGTTGACAATGAATGATTGATCAGTAAGTCTTAATTTTCAATTTTCAATTAATTTATGGATTTATTACGATCACTCCCCATTGGATTATACTTAGAAAAACCTTTAACGTGGCTACATAGACTTGATCCTAGAGTAAAATTAGCATGGTTAATGAGTCTTATTCTTACTCCTTTACTATCAAATCCTTACTGGCGCATTTTTTTAGTCTTATTTTTAATTATCATCACCAGTTTAGCCTTGATTCCTTGGCGGGTACAAAAAAAACAGATGAGTTGGTTATTATTTTTATCTCTTGTGGTATTTGTCATGACATCTTTTTCCCCTGATGGATTTAATCTTACTTATCAACCACGATTACCCACCAGTGATATTATTATTACTCAACCTACGGATTATCAATATGTTTTATACAAAATTGGTAATTTAACAGTTACAAGAAGATCTTTTGACTTAGCGATTCGAGTTAGTACTTTACTTTTTACCTTAATTTATAGTAGTAATTTATATTTATTAACCACTGCACCAGAACAAATTACAGCAGGAATAGAGGAATTATTATCACCTTTAAGGAAGTTTAAATTACCGATTACAGAGATAGTTTTAACTTTAACTTTAGCTTTAAGATTTATTCCTTTAGTATTAGAAGAAATCCAGAATTTAATTAGATCAATTAGCACTAGAGCGATAAACTGGAAAAAATTAGGTATCAAAAAAGGTTTAAAAATTTGGTTAATTATTGCCGAAAAATTATTAGCTAATATTTTATTACGAGCAGAACAAATTGCGATCGCTATGGAAGTAAGAGGATTTACGACACCAAATCAACATCAAGTACAATGGCATCAATTAAAATTAAGTATTTATGACTTTTTAGCTTTATTTTGTTTATTATTATTTTGGTTTAGTCGGATAACCATAGGTAATTAATAATTATAAATAAACTAAGTTTTCTGGTAACTCTGATAACTTAAAAATTGTATCTTCTTGAATAATAATATCACGAAAAATTTTCTTAGTTTGAGAAGGTAAAATTAACACTTTTTCTGATTTTACTAAAGAATTTTTAAAACCTTCTAACTCTTGATTAATTTCTAAATAACTCACAAGACGACGAAATAATTTAGGTAAAATAACCATGTTTTTTTCTTCATCAAATAAATCCCAAACATAAAAACCAGTATTGGTAGAATCAAACTCCCAAACTCCTTTATTTTCTTTTTTGGCAAAATTAACAGCATGAGTCATTTTTTTTCTTAAAGTAGGTGCTAAACCACGATAATAAGTAGGGTAAGATTCTCCATATAAAAGACTTTGATAATTAACTGAATGTAAAAATAAATCTATAGGTAAAAATAAAATATCACCATCTTTAGCATCAATTGTACCTTTAAAAACAAATGCTAAAGGGCGGCCATGTTGATCTGTTTTTTTTGCTAAAATAAAACCTTGAATATTATCTTTTGCCTTAATAATTATATTTTTATCTTCATGCCATTTTACCTCATCAATTTCTAAATATTTTAATAAAAAATCTGAGGCACTTAACGCCCATTTTATACTTTGTTTACATTGACGAAAATGAGTTTCTAAACTATCAATACCAATCAAACGAATTTGTACATGATTAAATTCATTTAATACTGGAGGAATACCGATTAATTTTGACCAATTTTCAAGATTATCAGCTTTAAAACGAATGGAATCACCATCAGGAGAATAACCCATAGCGTGAAAAGTGCCTTTGATTAAAATAAAAGACATATATCTCAATTAAACAAGAATTAATAAACTTTAATTATAAACGATGAACTTAATTAACTTTAAAAATTGTTAACACTACTCCACTAAAAAGATAATAATGATTAACGACTATTAAACCGACTTTTTCCCCTAATTTTTCTCTAGTTTCTTGATTATAAAAACGAATACCACCGGGGGTAAAAGGTAAATTATTATTATTATTATTTCCTAAATAATCAGCTAAATAAAAATAACCTTGAGGTTTTAAAACACGAGCAATTTCTTGAAATACTATTTCTGGATTAGGATAGTGTAAAAAACTAATAGTATTAAATATTGCATCAAATTGATGATTAGCAAAAGGTAATTGAGAGGCATTAGCCACCGTAAAAATAAAGCGAGGATGATGACGATTTCCTTTTCTAGCTTGACGTAACATTTGAGAAGATAAATCACCGCCAATGGCTTTTATATCAGGAAATTTATCCCCGATGCGATTAAGTAGTTTTCCCGTGCCACAACCTAAGTCTAAAATTAAACTCTTTGGTGGTAAAGTGACATATTCTAATAATCGTTGATGAATAGCTTGATAAAAAATGGTGGTAAAAGTTACATCATAAAAATTAGACCAACCATCAAAAAAAATTCGTTTATAATCAAAGAAACTGTTTTTTATAGTCATACAAATTAGTTAAAAAACTTAAGAAAAATCAACATAGATAAATAATATCTAAAATTAAAGACAAAGCGGATTAACGTCATAGTGAATTAAAAATACAAATCATTGATAGAGAGAAGAAGAAAAATCAATTTAAAATAAGTTTGAATCACTTATTACTAATATTCCCTGTAAACTAAGTAAGAATTATATTTTATCCTGATTACAAACATTAACAATAATCCATAGTTATCAAAAACATTAAGGAATTAAATATTCATAAGAAAAAGTTTATCCGTGTAAATAATGAAAATAGAATATCCTTAAGATAAAAATACAGTAAATACCCTGTTGTTTTATGGAGACTTGATCAAATATAATGAAGTCATAACGATGATAAAAATAAATATTAAGAATTTTTTATAAAATTAATATAATTATCCGCCTTTTATCTCTTTCAAGAGTAACTTAAGACTATGGCTAATAAAACATCTTCCGAATATAAACTTGAAAATAACCAATTATTTTCTCTCTACCAACAAAATCAAAATCTGAAAATCCGCAACCAAATTTTAGAGTTAAATTTAGGATTAGTAAGAAAAGAAGTCTGTCATTGGATAAATCAGTGTCAAGAGAATTATGACGATTTATTACAAGTAGGTTGTATGGGTTTAATTCGTGCCATAGAAAGATTTGATATAGAAAAGGGTTTTGCTTTTAGTTCTTTTGCTTTACCCTATATAAGAGGGGAAATTCAACATTATCTTAGAGATAAAGGATATTCTATTCGTATTCCTCGTCGTTGTTTAGAATTAAAAAATCAGTCAAATAGTATTGTTAGAGACTTAAGAAATAAATTAAATCGTCAACCTACAGATATAGAAATTGCAAGAGAATTAGGGGTATCATTACAAGAATGGCAAGAGGTAAAATTAGCCCATCAAAATAGAGAACCTATTAGCCTAGATTCTACCACTAACGATGATGATAATAAAAATACTTTAGTAGATTGTTTACCAGATAATCAGTATCGTAGTTTTCAATTAGCGCAAGAAGATAAAATCAGGTTAAATAATGCTTTATGTCAACTCGAAGACGGCACTCGTAAAGTGTTAGAATTTGTGTTTTTACAAGATTTAACCCAAAAAGAAACCGCAGAAAAACTGGGAGTTAGTGTTATTACCGTTTCTCGAAGAATCAAAAAAGGCATTGCTAAAATGAGAGGTTTAGTAAATGAAGAAGAATTTTAACTACTAATAGAATAATCAAACTTCTTGTCAAAGTCTCTCTATCACCATAAAAAGTAAGCTAGAATAAAAGATGACGGAGACAAAGTTTCCGTTCACTCCTCACACCATAAACCGCTTTTACATTGTAAGGGCGGATTTCTTTTTTGATCATAAAAAGGCTTTTAAGTCAAACTATGTAAACTTATAGAAATAATTGAGAGCAAGAGATCAAATATTTGCTATGGTAAAATCTGATAGTATTTTAAATGCAAATAATCTAGTAAGGAATAAGCAAAATGTCGGAAGTGACAGAAGTTAAAGAAGCGGATTTTAAAGAAGTTGTTTTAGAAAGTGAACTTCCTGTGTTGGTAGATTTTTGGGCTCCTTGGTGTGGTCCTTGTCGTATGGTTGCACCTGTAGTCGAAGAGATTGCTCAACAATATGAAGGTAAAGTCAAAGTGGTAAAACTTAACACTGACGAAAATCCTCAAATTGCTAGTCAGTATGGAATTCGTAGCATTCCTACCCTGATGGTATTTAAAGATGGAGAAAAAAAAGAAATGGTAGTAGGTGCAGTGCCTAAAACTACTTTAGCCAACACTTTAGAAAAACATCTTTAAAAGGAAGTTTCTTTGCCCCCGATTTGGGGGTTTTTTTATAGGAATTAATTGTAAATTAGATCTTTAAAAGAGGATGTAACAGTCATTAATTGTTTATTATGATAATGTCATCAAATTTCGATCAACTTTTGTCTAAATAAGGAGAAATATCTTTGTTAGTATCTGATGAGAAAGGTTATTTTTATCAAGCAAAAAATATTCAACGTTTGTTAAATAAGTTACCTAATTATGATGGTAATAAATGGTTAAAAAGATCTTTAAAAACTTTAGCAAAAATTGTTAAAAAGAATAAAATAGATACCTTAGAGTGGAAAATTTTAACTGCTACGTTAAAAGACTTAGAGAAAGGATTTAGAGTTTTTTCAAACTATACTCATTATCGAAAAATTACTATATTTGGTTCTGCTAGAACTTCCTCAGATGCTTTAGAATATAAGTTAGCCAGAGATTTTGCTCAAGAAATTACCAAGTTAGGTTTTATGGTCTTAACTGGTGCTGGTGGTGGTATTATGGCAGCGGGGAATGAAGGGGCAACGGCAGAAAAATCTTTTGGTTTAAATGTAAAATTACCCTTTGAACAATCGGCGAATTCTTTTATCGAAAATGATCCTAAATTAATTCGTTTTAAATATTTTTTCACCCGTAAATTATTCTTTTTAAAAGAAAGTGATGGTATTGTACTTTTCCCCGGAGGATTTGGCACTCAAGATGAAGCATTTGAAACCATAACCTTGTGTCAAACAGGAAAACAACCGCCTATTCCTTTGATATTAATGGATAAACCAGACGGTAATTATTGGAAAAGTTGGCATGATTATATTTGTGATCATCTTCTCGAAAATGGCTATATTCAACCTGAAGATACGGAAATTTATACTATCACCGATAATGTGGATACCGCTTGTAAAGTTATCCAAGAATTTTATCGAGTCTATCATTCTTGTCGCTATGTCAAAGATTTATTTGTGATGAGATTGAATTATGATTTAACCGCTACACAAATTGAACAATTAAACGACAAATTCAGTGATATATTAATAGCTGGGAAAATTGAGAAAATACCGACTTCAGGAAAAGAAAAAGCAGAAACTGCCCTTTTACCAAGTATTGGTTTTTATCTGCAACCGAGAAAATTTAGCCGTCTTTATCAAATGATTAACTTCATCAATACTTTACCTTGCGAAGATTCGGCTTATTGTTCGCCTCAATACCGTTAAACCATGAGGAATTTTGTCTTGTAGTTTTGTTACGGATTACTGATGATAGCCAATTACTGTAAAATTAAAGTGAAAATAATCGTAACCATTGAGGGAAGACGATGCAAACTATTGATAAACCTATAACTAATTCTGATCATAATTTATTTGACGGTAGTATTCATAGACGTAAAACTCGCCCTGTAAAAATAGGAAATGTCACCATTGGTGGGAATAATCCTGTGGTGGTGCAGTCAATGATTAATGAAGATACCCTCGACGTTGATGCTTCGGTGGCGGCTATTCGTCGTTTACATGAAATTGGTTGCGAAATTGTGAGGGTGACAGTGCCAAGTCTTGCCCATGCTAAAGCAGTAGGTGAAATTAAGGCTAAATTAGAGCAAACTTATCAACCAGTGCCTTTAGTTGCCGATGTACATCATAATGGCATGAAAATTGCCCTTGAGGTAGCCAAACACGTTGATAAAGTGCGTATCAACCCTGGTTTATATGTCTTTGAAAAACCGAAAAATGACCGTATTGAGTATTCAGACACAGAATTTAATGATATTGGGGATAAAATAAGAGAAACCCTTGAACCTTTAGTAATTTCCTTAAGAGATCAAGGTAAAGCTATGCGTATCGGTGTCAATCATGGTTCTTTAGCAGAAAGAATGCTATTTACTTACGGAGACACTCCCCAAGGTATGGTAGAATCTGCCATTGAATTTATTAAAATTTGTGAGTCTTTAGATTTCCGTAATTTAATTATCTCCATGAAAGCCTCTCGTGTAGCCGTGATGTTATCGGCTTATCGTTTAATGGTAAAACGCATGGATGAATTAGGTATGGATTACCCTTTACATTTAGGGGTTACCGAAGCAGGAGACGGAGAATATGGGCGCATAAAATCTACTGCTGGAATCGGCACACTACTTGCCGACGGCATCGGGGATACCATTCGAGTTTCTTTAACGGAAGCCCCAGAGAAAGAGATTCCTGTTTGTTATAGTATATTACAAGCTCTAGGATTGCGTAAAACTATGGTGGAGTATGTAGCTTGTCCTTCTTGCGGACGTACTTTATTTAATCTCGAAGAAGTTTTACATAAAGTCAGAGAAGCAACTAAGCATTTAACAGGTTTAGATATAGCTGTAATGGGCTGTATTGTCAACGGGCCAGGGGAAATGGCCGACGCTGATTATGGTTATGTAGGCAAACAACCTGGTTTTATCTCTTTATATCGTGGTAAGGAAGAAATTAAAAAAGTACCTGAAACCGAAGGAGTAACGGAATTAATTAATTTAATTAAAGCTGACGGTAGATGGGTTGAGCCTTAATTTTTCATGATTGCTACTACAGAAGGTTTAGGGGGTTGATTAGGTTGTAAATTAGGCCAATTTGAGCCTTGAGGAATAGTTCTTTTTTGAGCAAATTCCTCTCCTTCTGTGGTTAAAATTGATATATCTAATTGTTTATGCGCCATATCTTTTCTGATGCCGTTTTTTTCTCCCGGATGTTGTACTGATAAAAAGAGAGTTTGCTGATCTTTGGTAAAATATATACCTGTACCTTCGGCTTCCATAGGCATAATCCCAAAAGGATAGGCTTTTCCAGCATTTTCTCCTGATAAAGGAATATACCATAAGGAGTTATTACCTAAAGGGGCGATAGAATTGCGTTTACCCTCTGAAGGTTGACTTTGTAAACCTGTCGGCATATCCGTTACCATCCATAAATCACCGTTAGCATCAAATTCGAGGTTATCAGGGTTAGCGAATCCCATACCGCCTTTTGAAGGTTCACCACCTACGACTAAGATTTCCCATTTAAAAGTCATAGCATCAGGCTGATTATTATCTTCTCTAAGACGCATTAAACAGCCGTATTGATACATATTCCCATTTTTATCGCTGAAAATTCGTTTATCGGGACTTCCTTCGCTCCCCGCCACTCCTGCCGTGTAAGCAATGACTAGAGATTTATCTATAGGACTCAATTCTACATCTTCAGGACGAGCGCCACAAGTACCACCGACAATATTAGCGCCATAATGAGCATCGATTAAAATTGCTCCTTGTCTCTCTTCTTCACTACCTAAATATAAATCTCCTAATTTGCGATATTTTGCGGTAAAATCGTCTAATTCTCCTTGATTTTCCACTGCAATATATGATCCTTTTTTTCTATCAGGGTTAGGTATCGTTAATAAACCTCCTGCTAAATTTTCTAAGGCAATGGGATTTATCGGGGTGTCTGGTTGTAAGGGTATCCATTCTCCTTTACCATCTGTTGACATCTTAGCAACGTATAGCATTCCATCTTTTAACAACTCGGAATTTTTTTTATCACTAGGATTGATAACCTTTCCTTTTGATACGAATTTATATAAATGTCCCCCAGTGCGATCGCATCCAGAGTAAAATACGAGAGGTTGATTTTTTTCTGCCCAAATTGTCACAGCTTCATGACGAAAACGCCCTAACCATGTGTGTTTCGTGCCATAGTCATCGGGGTTACTAGGATCAATTTCTACCATCCAACCATATTTATTTCCCGCTAACCCAAAAGGATTACCTTGTCCACTCAAACCAGATACAGGTAAAAATTCTGGAGGTAAAGAAGTACCATCGGCCATGATACCTTCAGGGACATAATTTTGGAAATTTTCTTCTGCACTAAAAACTGTACCCCAAGGTGAAGTACCTCCAGCACAATTAGCGAAAGTACCAATAATTTTATCACCTAAGTTATCGGTATAGCCCAATACTTCCTTTTTCTTAAATATAGCAGTAGCCGCCCCTGTAGAGGATAAATAACGGTTATCTTTCCAGCCAGAAATACCAGTAATACGACGATCATTTTTACTAAAAGTGCGTTGCCATTGCCCATTATTATCTTTTTTAATGGAAATTATACCAACACCTTGATCAATTAATAATTCACTGAAAAAATCTTGAAATTTTGCTTTAATAGGGTTATCATCTACTAGGGCAAAAATATTTAAACTTTGTTTATTTTTATTGGCTTCTGTTAAAGTATTTAAGACTTGAAAATCGAGAGTTTTATTAATCACAATTTCGTAACTTTCTAACCAAGGATTAGGGCTTACATATTCAAAATTTACTACTAAAAAACCTTCATTAGGGCTAGTTTCGATAAAAGAAATATAGTCATTATTATAACCAAAACGAGAATCCCCAACTTTGTCACCCCAAGAGGCTATTATTTGATAGTCAAAACCCTCGGGTAAAATTAAATTATCTTCAACTTGATAACTTTGATAAATTTGTTTTTGTTGTTGACTATTAACATTATTAATATCTAACGGAATAGGATATTTTATAGGCTTAAAAGTACTAAAATTAATATTATTTGAACTAGCTGTTTTTGCTTGTAAATTAGATTTAAAAACTGAATTACAAGCAGTAGTGGCGATACCAATTCCTAAAAAAGTTAAAAATTCTCTACGTTTGAAAGTCATTATTTTAAAGAAAAAAATATAAGTTTAAATTAGTAAGTAGGCAAAATTAGTTGTATGTTTACTTTATTCTCCTACACTCACGGGAGAATCCAAAAAATCATTAGTTATTTTTATTAATTTTAAAATATATAATCTCTAAATACTTTAATACTTAGACTATGACAATCTTTAAATCATCAGTGAGTAGTTGAAGATTAAAAAATAAATTTTACTATATCTTAAAGCTAATAACTTATAGCTAACATTTTTTTTAGTCTAACTCCTTACATAGTGGGATTGCTATTAAAATATTTTAAAGTATTTTTTATCATTTATCTGGAGAATTTTTGTTAATTAAATAATAATATTTTCTTAAATAAATCTTAACCTTAAATGGAATTAAAAATGAGACAATATCTAACTAGGAATAATTAATAGTAAAAAATTAAATTAGTTATTAATCTTAAATTATACAATTTGAACCATTGATTATGTTAGAAGCAACTGAAATTATCGAATTATTTTTTAAACATTTAGAAATTAAGAATATTCCTTTAGGAGAAGTTATTTTTAAAGAAGGAGAAAAAGGCAATACTATGTTTGCTTTAATAGAAGGAGAAGTAGAGTTATTTCTTAATGATAAAGTTGTGGAAATAATTTATAAAAATGATGTATTTGGAGAGGGTGCTTTGGTACAATTAAATCACATTAGATTTACCACTGCTATAGCTAAAACTGATTGTCAGATAGCGGGATTAAATAAAGAAAAATTTTTATTTTTGTTACAAGAAACTCCTTTATTTGCTTTAGATATTTTGAGAAGTTTATCAAGTCGTTTATATCATTCTTTACCTTATAATAATTAACTTTAATTTCTCTTCTTAATTATTAAAATTGCTATTTGTTAATCAATCTGAGACAATAAAACATTAATACTTTATTAAAATAGATTATGTTAGAACCTAGTGACGTTATTGATTTGTTTTTTAACCACCTTAAAATCCAAGAATTTAAAGCAGGAGAAGTAATTTTTAAAGCGGCAGATAAAGGAGACAAAATGTTTGCTTTGATGAAAGGTGAAGTAGAATTATGGTTAAATAATAAAGTTGTGGAAACTATCCATGAACATGATGTATTTGGTGAAGGTGCTTTAGTACAATTAGATCATAGTCGAGTTACTACGGCGATCGCCAAAACGGATTGTCAGATAGCGGAATTAAATAAAGAAAGATTTTTATTTTTATTACAAGAAACTCCTTTATTTGCTTTAGAAATTGTTAGAAGTTTATCCAGCCGTTTACGGAAAGTAAAGCAGAAATCGTCAATTTAAGCTATGAAAATATTAGTTCTTAATGCTGGTTCAAGTAGTCAAAAAAGTTCTTTATATGATATTAATGTCCTTAAAAATATCGTTTCTCCTCCCCAACCTCTTTGGGAGGCAATGATTGATTGGACAGTTAATAGTAATTATGGACTATTGAAGGTAGAAGCTAAGGGGGTAAAAATTACCCTTGAGTTACCGACGAATAATCGTCAAACTGGCATTAAGACTATGTTAAACACCATGATTGAGGGTGAAACCAAAGTGATAGAGGAGTTAACAGATATAAATGTAGTAGGTCATAGAGTAGTACACGGTGGCAAAAAATATTATCAAGCAACTTTTGTCACGGAGGAAGTAAAGGCAACCATAAAAGAGTTAATACCTTTAGCGCCTAATCATAACCCATCTCATTTAGAAGGTATTGAAAGTATAGAGAAGATAAATAAAGAAATTCCTCAAGTAGCAGTTTTTGATACGGCTTTTTACAGTACTATCCCTGATTATGCTAAAATTTATCCCATTCCTTACCAATATTATCAAGAAGGAATCCAACGTTATGGTTTTCATGGTATTTCCCATCAATATGTCTCTCAACGTACAGCAGAAATTCTTGATCAACCTTTAAATAGTTTGAAAATCATTACTTGTCATTTAGGTAATGGTTGCTCTATTACGGCGATAAAAGATGGAGTCAGTATCAATACCAGTATGGGTTTTACTCCTTTAGAAGGGGTGATGATGGGTAGTCGTAGCGGCTCAATTGATCCAGCTATTTTGACTTATTTTATGAGAAAATATGATTACGATGGGGATAAAATTGACGAAATTTTGAATAAAAAATCGGGATTGTTAGGAGTTTCGGGAATTTCGGCGGATTTACGCACAATTTTGCAGAAAATAGAAGAAGGAAATACTCAAGCCAAACTTGCTTTTGATATTTATATTCACCGTATTCAAGAGGTTATTAGTAGTTTTTTACCTTCTCTTGGTGGTTTAGATGTTTTAGTTTTTACTGCTGGGGTGGGAGAAAATTCCGCTATCGTTAGAGAAAAAGTTTGCGAAAAATTCGGCTTTTTGGCTATGAAATTAGATAAGAAAAAAAATCTTAATTTATCTATTGATACAAATATCGCTACTGATGATTCTCATGTCAAAATTTTAGTTATTCATACTCAAGAAGATTGGGCGATCGCCAAGCAATGTTATCATTTAATAAACAGGTAATTTGTTAAAATTTTAGTCATAAATATCCCTAAATTGAGAGGAAAAAATAAGAGTTTAAAAATAAATTTTGCAAAAGATTGATGAGGTTATTTAACAATAATTAATGAAATTTAGCTTTTATTTCTTTTTTTGTGATTATCATGGAATATAAAGACAAATTTCGTCTTGAGTTAAATTTGACAAAAATATTGAAAAATGACTAATTTACTAGAACAACTAAAAGAATATACCATCGTGGTAGCAGATACTGGTGAAATCGAAGCCATAGAAACTTTTACTCCTAGGGATACCACTACAAACCCTTCTTTAATAACTGCTGCCGCACAAATGCCAGAATATCAAAGTATTGTCGATGATACTTTAAAACAAGCTAGGGAGGAATTAGGAGAAAAAGCAGATACCGATAGTATAGTAAAACTGGCTATTGACTGGTTAGCGGTTGCTTTCGGGAGACAAATATTAAATATTGTCCCGGGTAGAGTTTCTACAGAAGTTGATGCCCGTTTATCCTATGATAGTGAAGCTACTATTAATAAAGCTCGTTATTTAATATCTCAATATGAAAAAGTAGGCATCAATAAAGAACGTATCTTAATCAAAATCGCCGCAACATGGGAAGGTATCAAAGCTGCTGAAATTCTGGAAAAAGAAGGTATCCACTGTAACTTAACTTTGTTATTTGGTTTCCATCAAGCGGTAGCTTGTGCGGAGGCGAAAGTAACTCTTATTTCTCCTTTTGTCGGTAGAATTCTTGACTGGTATAAGAAAACCACTGGTAAAGATTATATAGGTGCAGAAGATCCGGGAGTACAATCTGTTACTCAAATTTATAATTATTATAAAAAATTCGGTTACAAAACTGAGGTAATGGGTGCAAGTTTCCGTAATATTAGCGAAATTATTGAGTTAGCAGGTTGTGATTTGTTAACTATTTCCCCTAAACTATTAGAACAATTAACCAATACCCAGGGAGATTTACCCCGTAAATTATGCCCAGAAACGGCGTTAACCCTCGATATTGAGCAAATTACCGTCGATAAGGCAACTTTTGAGAAAATGCACTCAGAAGATAAAATGGCATCGGAAAAACTAGAAGAAGGTATCATCGGATTTACCAAAGCCTTAGAAACCCTTGAGCAACTTTTAGCCTCTCGTTTATAGACATTGATAATAAGTAATAAGTAATCAATAAATAATAGATAATTATATATGCGTGGTTTGAATTTTCGTGTTTTTAGTCGATTTTGGGCGATCGCCAAATTATATTGGTTAGGAAATGAAAAAAAAGGGGCATTAATTCTACTAGGAATATTAGGATTATTATTAGTAGGTTATACTCAATTAAGTGTTTTATTAAATACTGCACAAGGAGGTTTAATTTCCACTTTAGCAGCAAAAGATGCAGAAAAATTTTGGCAAACTGTTTTAAGATTTTTGTTAATTTTAGTAGTTTATGTACCTTTATTTGCAGGTTTTTCTTATACTCAAAGTAAGTTAGGATTATATTGGCGAAGATGGTTAACAGAAAACTTTTTAACGAAGTATTTTACTAATAGATCTTTCTATCAATTAGCGGCAAAAAATATTGATATTGACAACCCAGATCAACGAATTTCAGAGGATATTAGAAGTTTTACTCAAGACTCTTTATTATTTTTATTAGTAGTTGTACAATCAGTTTTACAAGTAGTTGCTTTTAGTGCTGTTTTGTGGTCAATTTCACAAAAATTAGTGATCTTTTTATTAGTTTATGCCATAGTAGGAACGTTAATAACTACGGGAGTTTTTGGGAGAAAATTAGTTACTTTAAACTTTGGACAATTACAAAAAGAAGCTAACTTTCGTTTCGGTTTAGTAAGGGTAAGAGAAAACTCTGAATCTATTGCTTTTTATCAAGGAGAAACCCAAGAAAAGAATAACTTAAACAACTTATTTACTGATTTATTTAACAACTTTAATTCCTTAATTGTTTGGCAAGAATTATATTTAGGATTATTTGTTAATACTTTTGAATTTTTACCCTATGTTATTCCAGCAATTGTAGTTGCACCTAGTGTTTTATCAGGAGAATTAGAAGTAGGAAAAGTGAGTGAAGCAACGGGCGCATTTGCGAGGGTATTTTTCTCTTTAAATATTATTGTTAGTCGTTTTCAATCTTTAACAACTTTTGCGGCAGGAATTAGTCGTTTATCGAGTTTTTATCAATTTTTATCTCCCGAAGAAAAAGGCGATTTATTAACTAAAAATAATGTAGAAAATCGCACCATTGATACTATTGAAAATGGACATTTAGCCATCGAACATTTAACCTTACAAACTCCTAATTATCAAAACACATTAATAGAAGATGTGAGTTTAAATTTACCTCAAGGAAAAGGTTTATTAATTATGGGTACAAGTGGTTGCGGTAAGAGTTCATTATTACGCGCCATTGCAGGTTTATGGGATTCAGGCACGGGGGCAATTTTTCGCCCAGAATTAAACAAAATGCTCTTTTTACCTCAACGCCCTTACATGATTATAGGTACATTAAGAGAACAATTAATTTATCCTAGTCTCGAAAAAGAAATTACAGAAGAGGAATTACAAAATATCTTAAATTTAGTGAATTTACCCCATTTAAGCGATAAATTTGGCGGTTTTGAGGTAGAAAAAGACTGGGGTGAGGTGTTATCTTTAGGTGAGCAACAAAGAGTCGCTTTTGCTCGTGTTTTAATTAATCAACCACAATATGCCATTCTCGATGAGGCAACCAGTGCATTAGATGCCAACAATGAAGCAAATTTATATCAACATCTTTTAGAAACCAACACGACTTTTATAAGTGTCGGCCATCGTGACAGTTTGAAGACTTATCACCAAATTTTACTACAAATATCCGATGATAAATCTTGGGAAGTTTTTACTATTAATGATTAAAAATTAGTAGAAAATAATTAACAATTAACATTAAAGATTTATTTTTTTTGTGATAAATGATTTTAAATTAAATATAAAAATACCACAATAATAAGTTATGAAAGAAAAAATCAATAAAAATATCAAGTAAAGAAAACAAATAATGAAGTAATTATTATCACTACTTAATAAGTTGAATACAGGTTTAATTAATATAATGCTTAAAACACTTAATATCATACCATGAACTAAGTATGCCTCATAACTAGCGTTACTAATCAAATCGAGATAAATCAAACTTCTTCTTTTAAAGACATAATCAATAAAAAACATGAGGTTTAAAGAAAGAATAAATATTCCAACACCAATTAAAGCATCAGAAAGAAAAATCCCTACAGGAATATTATGATCATAAAAAGTTATTGTGCTATATTTTAACGATAGAAAAAACCCAGACAGTTGCAGAAAAAATCCTAATAGAATGAAATAGGGTTGACGAAAAATATTTAAGGCATTAGTAGAAAATCCATGAATAACATAATATTTTGCCATCGCCATTCCAAAACAAAATTCAAATAATCTAGTTAAAGCGAATCCACCCGGTGCAAGCGCACCTCCACCAAAGCCTAAAATTTTGTTAAAGACAAGTAATGATGTAGTGATAACAATAGCACTAACAACTATTTTAATTATTAGGCTTATTACAAGAAAGTTTTTGATGGATAATTTTTTGAGAAAATAAAAAAGGAGGGGAAAAAGTAAATAAAGTTGTAGAATAATCGGCACAAACCAAGTAGCAGGAATAATGTTAAGAAAAATAGATCCTAATACATAGGTTTTTAACAATCCTAAAACACTTTTATATAGATAAAAATTGATGGATAAATAAATCGCTAAAACTATCCAATATGAAGGATATAGTCTTGAAAATCTTTTCTTAAGAAAATCAACCCAACCAATTCTATTTGTTTTTTTCTCTGATAAAAATGCTGAAAGAGTTAAACCAAAACCGCTTAAAATAAAGAAAAGATGAACACCTTGATAACCCATTCCAAATATCAAATTAAAGAAATTAAAGAATAGATGATCTAAGCTATCATTAGGAAGAATAAAGACAGTATCTAATCCACATTTATACAACAAATCTCCATGAATACCTAAACATTCAGGAAGTAAAACTGTTTCTATATTTAGATTCGGTAAAAAAGCTCCCACCCATAAGTGACAAGCAATCACTCCTAAAGAAGCGAATATACGCAAATAATCTAAATAAACGATTTTTTTGACGACAGAGGGGGGAGAAGTTGATTGCATAAATTCTTTTTTCAAAAGTGAATCATAGAAAATTTACATTAATTTGTCAATTACTTTGTTTGTTCATATTATCAAAGTTTATATGCAAACCTCTCCCCAAAATTGAGGCCATAAAAAAAGTCCCCAGATTGGGGATTAAGGGCTAAGATAAATGACTACACATCGTAAGGTGCTTTACCAGAGAATTTGAGGGTGACAGGCTCAGGATTTTTACCGATACTTCTGTCTTTTTTACCGTGAAATTCACGACCTTCGTTAACTTTCTCAGGGAATACACCATCAGCAGGATGAAGATATTGGATTTCACCAGTAGGATAAATACGGTAAATTTTATAATCTTCGATTTTAGGTTTAAATTTAGTGCGGAATTGAGTGCCTAAAGCCAAACATTGCTCTTTACGCGCAAAATAAAATAAATTTTCACCTTCATTCATGATAGCCGCGCCACCAGTAGGCATTTCAAAAACTTGCTCAGTTTTACTTGTCCAAGTAATAGCATATTTTTCCTCTCTGTCAGCCGCAGAAAGTAAACCGCCAGTGCTACCACCAAATTTAGGTAGTTTTCCAGTGAGTTGAATTGTTTCGCTCATACAGATATTTACTTTTATGGTAATTATATTTACTATCTAGGCAATGCTACCACTGAGGTTAGCAAATTTGTACATATTTGTTATGAACTGTAACAGTTTGTTACTTTATATAATATTTTGTATTTTATTTTTACTCTCCATAAGTGTCTTAAAGTGACTTTTTTGTGGGCAATGCCCACCCTACTTTTTTCCTTTACTTAATTTTAATTCTAGGGGTATATCTAGGTCTAATTCTTCTAATATTTCTTTTTGTTCAAAAACTTCGTCAGGTGTACCTTGTAGAGCGATTTTACCCCTATCCATGACGAAAATCCAGTCCGCCCATCGATAAATAAAATCAAGATCGTGAGTTGCCAGTAAAATAGTTGTGCCTTCTTGGAAAATATGCTCTAATTGTTTAATTAATTCTTTTCTTTGTTTGGGATCAAGGTATGCTGTAGGTTCGTCTAATAATAATATTTTTGGTTTTAAAATCATTACATCGGCGATGGCCAAGCGTTTTTTTTGTCCTAAACTAAGATAATTAACGGGAAAATGAGCTAAATCTTCTAAATTGAAGTCTTGCAAAGTCTGAGTAACTCTGTGGGAAATTTCTGTATTTGACTTTCCTAAATTACATAAACCATAGGATAAATCTTCTTCTACCGTAGTGGCAACTAATTGTTGTTCAGGATCTTGAAATACTAAACCTACTCGCTGATACCACAATTTTAAGGATTGACGATCATATTTTAAAGGTTTTCCGTAACTACTAACAACTCCCTTACTAGGTTGATATAAGCCATTTGCTAGGCGTAAAAAAGTCGTTTTACCCGAACCATTATTACCGATTAAACCATAACGTTTTCCTTCTTTTATGTGTAGAGAAAGATTATTTATAGTCGGTTTTTGACTACATGGATAAGTATAAAATAAATTTTCAAATTCAATCATTGAGTTAATTTTTTTGTGAATAAAGTTATCATATTTACTGCTTTAAAATAGACTTAATTGTCCTTCACCTTTTAAGCGCCAACTATCTTCTCCTACTCTCTCGGCGATGTCTTCTAAGACAGTTAAAATAGTTTGATTTTCGGGAGTTGTGCCATTTTTTAATAACGGTAAAATATTTAACACAATTTCGTTAAAAGAAGAACTTTTATTTTCCCTTGACTTTCTTCTTAAAAAGCTGATTAAATAATACTTAATTCTCAGTTTGACATCAATATGTGATTTGAACTTAGTTTCTTTTTTGATATTAAATAATTCGGTTTTTTCTTCATAATCAAAGTTATCTAATAAAATCGGTGTTAAGTCTGAATATTCTTTCTTTAATAAATCTAAAAAGCCTAATTCTAAGCCTTTTATAATCAATTCATCATTAATTTGCTCAAGGGTTGCACCATCATTTTTAGCAATTACCCCTTCAATAGTTTGGATGACAATTTCTGCCATATCCATGCCTAAGTTAGCTTTTAAAATTGTGCGAGGAGTGCGCACTTTACGAAAATTAATAATAAGTTGCCCTGATAATACGGTAAAGGGATTTTGACGTTTTTTAAAGCTAGTTTGTCCATTTTTTTGAGCTACTGCACCCACATATTCTAAACCGCAACTTTCTGCTGTATCAATAATTAAATGCCAAAATTCGGGATCTTTATGGGCGAATACAAAAGACAACCATCTATCGAATTTTAAAACCCGATACATTTCTTTAATACTTTTAGCGATTAATTCGTTATATTCATCCTTTGTTTTTTTATTTTCTCCTCCCTCAATGGCTTCTAAATTATAGTCATTTTCTGTTACTTCTAAATCTAGCCAACCATTCCACATAGTTGATAAATCTAGGTAAGGAATTTTTTTTCCGTAGGGTGGATCTGTGTAAATATAATCTATACTTTCATTAGGTATAAAACTTAAATCTGTGGCAGAATTTTTGACAATTTGAGCGTTATAAATGGTTTTTTCATTTATATAATATTCCATCTCTTTTTTAGCAGAAATTACTTTTTTTAGTCTCAATTCAAAGTAAGTTATTATGTCAATATCTACTGGTTTTGGTGCTAGTCTATAACGATAATATCTAAAAGCTGAACAATCACCACCACCAATAGCACGAACAGAAGATGAATGATATGTTAAATTAATTTTAGTTAATAAACTGGAAAACATTAACATTAAAGAATCTCTAATATTTTTGTTTTTCTCTTTTTTAATAATAGATTTTAATAAACCTAATTGAGCCAATTGTTTATCACTAAATAACTTTTCTATGGTATCAACATCTGAACCTTTAGGCAATTTTAAACCCTTTGGATAAGGATATTTTTTTAAGGCTTTTTGGATGTCATCTTCGGTGATAGGTTCACTTTTTTGATAAGCTAATTTTACCCTTTCAAAGGCTTTGTTTAATTCATCAAAATTTACGGGAGAAATGAGGGAATTAACCATAAAAATCGCTAAAGGATTAATGTCAATACTAATGGCTTTGCGATTATTCATTAACGCTTCAATAGCAGTAACGCCACTACCACCAAAAGGATCAAGAATAGTATCATGAGGTTGACTAAAATTTTTGATATATTCTGCTACCACATTCCATACTTGTTTAGTGAAATAACCATGCACCCCAAAATGTCTTTTAGCCGCTTGTTTTTTGGGGGTAATTTCGGGTAATAAAGGGCGATTTAAGTAGTCAAATAATCCATCCCCGCCCTTGTTATTCAGGGCATTTAAACCCCCCCAGCCCCCCTTACGAAGGAGGGTGTCAGAGGGAAAATTCCCCCTTTCCAAGGGGGTTAGGGGGTTGGATTCAGTAGAAAAACTCCCCTCATTGGGGAAATATTGAAAACTTTTACCAACTTGAAAACTATTAATGGATAAAAATTGACTTAATTGCTCATAATAATAATCAAATTCATCGAGGGGAAAATATAAAATTGGGGTATCCGTTGCAGAGGTTTTAAATAAACTAAATTCTAAGCCATTACAGAGGGCAAAATAATTACTTCTGACTTCAGGATGATAAGCATAACTATAAACTTGCTCGACATGATCACCATTTTTAATATTCTCATTTGGTGCTTTAGCATCTAACACCCAACCGTAATTATTTTCAATTTTTAAGAGATAATCAGGTATCAAATTAATTTTACGTTTTTTACTGCCAACTTTCAAGAAAGGATGTTGTAAACTTTTACTGCGAATAATATTTTTTTCTGTATAACCTAATGATTTTAATAAAGGTAAAATAATCCCTTCTCTAACACTATCTTCTTTAAAGTCTGGATTATTTTTAATACTTAGAAAATCTAAATCTTGAAAAATTTTACTCATATTAAACTATTTTTTTAAACCTTTATTAATTACTTATGACTATCAATATTTTTTTTCATAAATTAGAAAGAGAATGAAAATAATATTTCTCCTTTTTCCTTTTAACCCATAGGTTATAAAATAATGGTGAGAAAAAACACTGTCTTTTTTAAGAGTATCACAATGATAAGAATTGGTAACGGTTACGATTTGCACAGATTAGTAGAAGGAAGAAAACTTATTTTAGGTGGTATAGAAATTGAGCATCATCTTGGTTTATTAGGTCATAGTGATGCTGATGTATTAACTCATGCTATTATGGACGCTTTATTAGGTGCTTTAAGTTTAGGGGATATAGGACATTATTTTCCTCCCACTGATCCAAAATGGGCTGGTGCTGATAGTATGGAATTGTTAGCTCAAGTACATCAATTAATTCTTGATAGAGGTTGGGTTATTGGTAATATTGATAGTGTAATTGTAGCAGAACGTCCTAAATTAAAGCCTCATTTACCTGCTATGATTAATTCTTTAGCTCAAAAATTGAACATTCCAGCCGATAACATAAGCGTTAAAGCCACAACTAATGAAAAATTAGATTCTGTGGGTAGAGAAGAGGCTATTTGTGCTTATACAGTGGTTTTATTATGTGAAAAATCCTGACAATGAATAATCACCAAGGAAGATTACTACCATCCCAACTAAAAAATTTACCACTATCTTTAATAGTTAGATTCTCTATGACAGATAATAATTGTTGAGTGCAAAGACTAACAGAAAATAGTTTTTCTTGAGGGACATTTTTTTGAAAAGGAGCGGATAACTGTGTATCTGTTGTACCAGGATGTAAAGCGATAACAATAGTATTTTTACTAACTCGACTATATTCAATGGCGATATTTTTCAGTAACATATTTAAAGCGGCTTTAGAAGCACGATAACCATACCAACCGCCTAGGTGATTATCTTCAATACTGCCCACTTTAGCGGAAATACTAGCAAAAATACTCCGTTGCGAATGTTTTAATAACGGTAATAAATGTTTAGCCCATAAAGCGCTAGGAATAGTATTAACTTGAAAATATCGTAATAAATTATCGGCGTTAAGATGTTTTAAACTTTTTTCGGGTTGTAAATTATCTTCATGTAAAATACCCACACAATTAATCACTAAATGTAAATTATCGACTTGAGTTTTAATATATTGAGTAGCTTGTTCAATGTCGTTTTCTTTCGTTACATTTACTTTTATGGTGGTTAATTTATGAGGATATAAACTTTCTAAGGATAATAAATTTTTCGCCGTTTCTTCCTTGCGATAAGTAGCAAAAAGATGATGGACATTAGTATCAGTTAGTAACTGTTGCACAAAACCATTACCAATGCCTTGACTTGCCCCGATGATTAAGATATTTTTAACCATGAGGATTTTTGATTCTATATTTAACAGAATTACCATGAGAAGGTAAACCTTCGGCGGTGGTTAAATCGATGATTGCTTGACTTACTTTTTGTAAAGCTACAGGGCTATATTCTATTAAACTTGAATATTTCATAAAGGTTTCAACTCCTAAAGCAGAAGCATATCTAGCCGCGCCTGATGTTGGTAAAGTATGATTAGGCCCTGCTAAATAGTCTCCCACGGCTTCGGGAGTGGAATTACCTAAGAAAATTGCTCCTGCATGACGGATGTGTTCTACTAATTCCCAAGGGGATTCTACTTCTAATTCTAAATGTTCGGGAGCGAATAGATTTGATAATTCTGCGGCTTGAATTAAATTTTCCGTAAGTATAATCACACCATAATGAGCGATGGCTTTTTCCGTTAAAATACGTCGGGGATGATTTTCTAATTGTTTGATAACTTCCGTTTGTACTTGTTGCGCTAGTTTAGCACTATCGGTAATTAAAATCGCTGCGGCCATGGGATCATGTTCTGCTTGTGCTAACAAATCAACGGCTACATGAACGGGATTTGCGTGTTTATCGGCGATAATTAACACTTCACTAGGTCCTGCTAAGGAATCAATGCCCACAGTACCATATACTTCTTTTTTCGCTAAAGTTACATAAATATTGCCCGGCCCAGTTATTACGTCCACTTTAGGGATGGTTTCTGTACCATAGGCTAAAGCCGCCACCGCTTGAGCTCCTCCTACACGATAAATCTCGGTTACTCCAGCTTCACTGGCTGCCACTAATACGGAAGGATTAATTTTGCCTTCTTGACTCGGCGGTGTTACCATGACAATTCTCGGTAC
Source organism: Cyanobacteria bacterium CG_2015-22_32_23 (assembly GCA_009993045.1). GTDB lineage: Bacteria > Cyanobacteriota > Cyanobacteriia > Cyanobacteriales > Cyanobacteriaceae > Geminocystis. The sequence goes on along the minus strand of JAACUG010000073.1, from coordinate 7,681 downwards.
TTTTGCCACTTTTGCTGGAATCGCATTCATCAATACAGTACTAGGATAAGATGCTCTTCCCCCGGGTACATATAAACCAGCTCTATCCACGGGGGTATAACGTCTTCCTAACACTACATTATCTTCTTCAAACTGTACCCATGATTTTGGTACTCTTTTTTGATGAAAAGCCTCAATTTTTTTGGCTGCTAGTTTGATGGCTTTTAGTAAATCTCTCGAAATTTGTTGATAGGCAGCGTCAATTTCGGACCCACTCACTTTCAATTGGGTAATCACTTGTCGATCAAATTTTTCAGTATATTCTAACAAAGCCTTATCACCCCGTTTTCTCACCATAGAAATGATTTCTTTGACGATGGCTGACTGTGTTTCTATCTGTTCATTGTGAGTGCGATCGCTAATGCGTTGCAGTTCTTGTTTGGCTTCAAATGGTTCTGTTATTATTCGCAGCATTTAGATTATATAAAACTAAATAAACCTTAATTATTGGTTTTATCATAGCAGTTTTATTAATTAACCATAAACAGTGACTTTGTTTTCTGAAAAATTATTATCTTGTCAATGAACAATCAACTATCTTCAGAATCTTGAGATAAAATGTTAGATCATCTTATTTTAGTTGGCATTATATGTTTAATCGTATTCTCCGTTCTACTAAACGCTGGATTAGTAATAACTCCGAAAATGCTTTAGAAGAAGCATATCAAAGCGCTGTAGCTATTCAGAAAATTGAGGAAGAACATTTTAAAGGTCAAAAAATTGATCCTAAAAATTGTAATTATGGCGATAAAGTTTTTGCTTATTTTGATGGTGAATTACGTTCTAACTTACAAATTATTAATCTTAAATTAGGTCAATTTAAAACTAGCAAATCAGTTCATAATTTTTTAAATCATAACGGAAAATCTCTTAAACATAAACAAGAATATAATGGACTAACAGAGACAATATATCCACAGGATTTAATTGTAGAAAGACTAAATTTTATTGATAAAATTATTGATAAATATAATTCTAACTATTATGATACCTCTTTAAAAGTTATTGAGGTAAAAGAAGAAAATAATTCTAAGAATAGTGTAGTAAAATCAATACCAAAAAATAGGAATAATCTTGAACCAAGTATTGAAACAGTTTCAGATAAGACAAGTGTTTTGCCTCGCTCTTTTTTACGAACTTTGGATAAAATCAGACAAGAAATAGATCCTAAATCCATAGAAACAGAAAATAATGTTATTAATAAATTTAGAAAATCGAGATATAAAACTGCTATTTCAGTTAAGTTTTTATTACTCTTAATTATAGTACCTTTATTAGTCCATAATTTAAGTAAAATTGCTTTAGGAAAAGTATTTGTTGATCCTTATTTTGACAATCACGAACAAGTAATATTTATTAATCAAGATTTAGAAGAAGAAGCATTAATAGAATTAAAAACCTTTGAAGAAAATCTGAATTTAAGAACTATTATTGGATTAACCCCAAAATTATCTCCTGAAGAAAAAGAAGATAAAATTAGGGAAAAAGCATTAGAATTAGCAGAGAATTTTAGAGGTAAAAGTTCCAATGCTATTAAAAATATATTCGCTGATATTTTATCTTTAATAGCTTTTGGATTTGTGATTTTTTTTAGTAAAAGAGAGTTATTAATTTTAAAATCTTTTATTGATGAAACTCTTTATGGTTTAAGTGATTCAGCAAAAGCATTTTTAATTATTCTTTTTACAGATATATTTGTAGGTTTTCACTCTCCTCACGGATGGGAAATTATCTTAGAAAGCATTACTCGTCATTTCGGATTACCTGAAAATAGGGATTTTAACTTTTTATTTATTGCTACTTTTCCCGTAATTTTAGATACGGTTTTAAAGTATTGGATTTTCCGTTATCTTAATCGTATCTCTCCCTCTGCTGTGGCTACTTATAAAAATATGAATGAATAGATTTTTCAAGAGTAAAATCACAAAAAAAAGGGTTTTATTCCTTTTACTTTCTCTATTTTGAGATAATATTTTTTTGCTAATTTATTATTTTGTTGCTATCCAATATTTACTAAAGCCATAGGTTTTAACTTCAATATCTTTAAAACCAGCGTTATTTAACCGCAATTCTATATCATCTTTAATATAATCATGATAAAATGGTTCGTGAAAAGCAAGGGGAAAATTAGCCATCATGGCTTCTAATTCAGGAGAATCTGACAGTTGTATGGAATCGCAAATCACGAAAACTCCTCCCGATTGTAAAACTCGAAAAGATTCCTCAATCACTTTTTGTCGGATAGGATTAGGCAATTCATGAAAAACAAAAACATTACTAATTCCTTGAAAATAGTTATCTTGATAGGGTAAATTTTCGATGTTACCTTTTATTAACTGTGGTAATTCGTGAGGAAGTTGAGATAATAATTGATTGGCTTTGCGTAAATAAGCGGAAGATAAATCAACACCATATAATGATATATCAGGAAAAGTTGCCCTTAAAAATTGTAATGTTCTACCAGTACCACAAGCACAATCTAGTATTTTTAAGTCAGAATTTTTATCAACATTTTTCAATCTTTCCACCATCGGTTTTAAGATTCGGCGACGCATGGCATCGGCTATACCATTGAAAAGAATATCTACTTGTAAGTCATAGATATTGGCAGAATAATCGCTTAAATAACCATCCGTTTGATAGTGAAAGTTACGGCGATAATATTGCGGATAAGATTCGAGGTTAACATCTTCCCTGAAATCTTGAGGTTTTTGTTGTTGCATTCTTTGCCAAGTTTGGGGATAATCCAACCAAATTTTCACATAACTTTGTAAAAATTCTTGCCAGTCAGCCTCGAATAACACATTAACGGGATAAATTCCTCTTTGCGCGTCTCGCCAATCTTCTTCAATAATTGTCTGAAATCTACCTTGTAAATTTTGGAAGGTTTCAGGAGTTATTTCTTTATATTGAATGGCATTATTAGGGAAAAATACTTTTTTAATTTCGGTACTAAAGTTTTTATGTGCTAAACTAAAACCTGCTTTAGTTTGTTGCCATGTTTCATAGGCATTTTTTAACAATTCTTCAGGTATAAATTTCGTTAAGTCAAAGGTTGATAGCATGGTGATAATATACAGTTATGATTTTTTGATAAAGTTATGTTAACTATTGTAAAGAAAAATTACGCTCAATAACTGTAATGGTTTATTTTCCTAATAACTTAAAAAATGTTCCTTGAGAGTGACAACCTTTAAGAAGAGGACAAAAAGCATGATAATCTCCTTCTGCTTCTTTTTCAAGAATAACCGTATAATTATAAACTTTTTTACTGTTATTATTTATTAAACCGAGGGTGAAGTCATTAACCAAATTATGAAAGGTAAAGTAGCAAAACTCATCAATGTAGATATAATAATTGTTCTTGCTACCATTGTGGTGTTTCCCCCAAATTCTTTAATCATAATTACTGCATTTACCGCCGTTGGCATCGCTGTTTGTAAAGTCAACACTTGTAAATCTAATCCTTCTAAACCGACTAACCTTCCTATACTATAGGCTATGATCGGGGCGATCGCCAATCTTCCGATGGTAGCGGTAAATTCGCCGACACCAAATTCAAACTTAGTTTTACTTAATTGAATTCCCAAGATAATTAAAGCAATGGGAATAGCGGAAATACCTAACCATTCTAAACTTTTACCAATGTTAAAAGGCAAGGTTATTTTAGTAAAATGTAAAGTAATGCCGATGACCATTGACCAAATTAATGGTAACTTAAAAGTAGCTTTTAAACTTGTCATCAAACTATCACCTTTTAGCATGGGTGGCAACATTCCAAATAAAACGACACTAGAAAAAATCATATAAATTATAGCTCTTTCTAACCCTTCTTCACCCAAAGAAAAAGCAATAATTGATAAACCCATATTACCGTTATTGGGGCAAAGACTAATGGCTAACAATCCTTTATCATCATCAGCAGATAACTTGAGAAGTTTGCTAATTATCACCACACCAAGATAAATAATTCCCGTGGTTAAAACATAGGCTAAAAGTAACCTTAAAGCTGCATCGTTAGAAATAGTGGTGCGGTAAAAACTATCGGTAACTAAAGCAGGTGCTAAAATATAAACGCTAATTTGAGATAACGTTGATTGATCTAATTTTAAGGTTTTATTGCTAACATAACCTAGCGCAATAATTAAAGCCACAGGCAACACCGAAGAAAGAATTATATTCACGACAAATAATTAGGAATTGGAAAGGAAATGGGGAATTGATAATTAGAAATTGAAAGTTAATTAGATATTTTGCATTTTCTAACATTATTAATTATTAATTATTAATTCTTTGATACATCATGCCGGGTAATTGAGTAATTAAACCCTCTAACTCTAGTTGTAATAAAATTCCCGAAACTTCTCCACTATTTAATGAACTTTTTTCCACAATTACATCATAAGGAGTTGGGTTGACATTAATCGCTTCATAAATTATTCTAAAAGTAGAAGATAAGATGGGTTCTTCCTTTGTTTTTTTCCATAGAGAGGAAGAAGAAGCCGAAAACAAAGATAATTGTTGAGTTTCATCTAAACTAGGAATAACTCCTAAACTAGATAATAACTCTTCGGCGGTAATAATCACTTCCGCCCCATGGTGAATTAAACGTAAACAACCTCTAGCCTGAACATTATCAGGAGTATTTGGTAAAGTATAAACATCTCGATTAAACTCATTGGCATAACGGGCGGTAATTAACGCCCCTGATTTTTCTGGTGCTTCCATCACTAAAACCGCTCGGCACAAACCAGCTACAATACGATTACGGGCAGGAAAATTACCCCTTTCAGGTTGACTTCCATATTCATATTCTGTCATAATTAACCCTTTTTCGGCAATTTCTGCCATTAATTGACGATTATTAGAAGGATATACTCTATCAAGGCCATTTCCTAGTATAGCAATAGTTCTACCGCCTCCATCTAAACAACCACGATGGGCTTGAGTGTCAATACCTTCGGCTAAACCTGATACTACCGTAAAACCATTTTCGCCTAGAGCCTTTGCTATGTTATACGTCCATCTTCTTCCGTGTTCTGTAGGTTTCCGTGTGCCAACAATACCGATTAAAGGAGTTATGCCTTGATTTTCGGCTAAATTTACTTTTCCTTGATAATATAATATCCCTGGTGGGCTAGGAATTTCTAATAATAATTGAGGGTATTCTTTTTCGTTAGGAGTCCAAAAATTAGGATTTTTTTCGAGATGTTTTAAATATAAGTTTTTTGGTTCAATTTTTCTTTTTTCTTCTTGAATTAAGCTACATAATTTTTTACCGATTCCGTCAATTACTATCAATTCTTGTGGTGAAACTGTCCAAGCCTGTTGTAAACTACCAAAATAATCATATATTTTTTTGAGAGATACTGCACCTAATCCTTTAATTTTTGACCATGCTAACCAGTAAATCTTTTCGCTATCTTCTATCATAAAATTTAGCTATATTTTTTAGATAATTTATCCTACAATCCTAACAATTATTGATAACAAAACTTTGCATATCCAAGCCTTTTTTCTAAGGTTGATATAACAATTTTAAGTCATTTGTGAACTAATCCCTCAATTTTTGGAGGTTAGAAAGGGAAAATTTTACAATTTTTAATCCCCCAATTTTGGGGGTTTGGGGGCGAAAAGATTATTAATCATCAAAAATTAGTCTAAGTTAATAATAATCAATAATTTTCAATTTCATTATAGTAAAAGCTCTAATTGAATATCTTTTTTTTGGGGAAAAATATCATAATTAGCGATAAATAATTCTTGTCCTTTTTGGGAATTATTGATGTTAACATTTCTCATGCCATAGTGTAAATCCCATTCGATAATATTAGCAAAAGAAAATAAATTTCTAATATAATCGCTATCATCGTAAGTAATTAACCATTTATGCTTATTCCCCTTCATTATTTCCGCAAATCTTTCATGATGAAACTGTTTATGTAAGTTACCGTTTTTACCATATAAAGCTGATTTTGTGGCAGAATAATAAGGAGGATCTAAAAATATAAAAACATCTTTACCTTCGGCTTCTACTACTTTTTGATAATCATAATTAGTTATTTCTATATTAGTTAAAATAGAGGCTAAATTTTTGACTCTTTCAATACTTGAATCAGTAAATCTTTTTTGAAAAGCCATGTCAGAATAACCACCACTTTCTGTTGTGCCTGAAAAAGTTATGCGATTAAAAATAAAAAAACTTGCTCCTTTTTGTATATCATTAAAGTTGTCAATATTTGCTTTTAAAAATTGATACAATTCTTTGCCTTCTTTAAATTCTTCTTTCCATTTTATTACTTGATTAATTAATTCTTCTGGATTATTACTACAATTAAACCAAAAATAAAAAAGATTTTTATATAAGTCATTAATCCAAAAATTTTTATTCCTAAACTCTTGTTTTAATGCAATAAAAACCGAGCCACCACCAATAAAAGGCTCTCGATATTCTTCAAAATTTGGTATTAATGGTAAGATGAATTTTAAGGCTTTACTTTTACCACCAGGGTATCTTAAAGGAGTTTTTATCATGGGTTATATACTTTCTATTTCGATTAAAAAATTATTTTTCTCACTTTCTTTCCATAAATTATTAATAATTTCTTTATGCTTATTATTTAGTTTGTTTTGATTCATAAAATATAACAAATCATTTTGACTATCTTTTGAAGATATATTTCCTTTTATTCGAGAAGATGATAGTTTTAAAACTGGAATTGTGATATATTCTTGGTCATTAATTTTGACATTTTTTAGATTAATATAAAGTATCATTTTTAATAAACCATCTTTTATATCACTCAAGGAAGGTAAAACAGAATTTTTAGTATATTTTCCTTCTATTAAGAATAATTTATCCTTTTGAATTTTTATTTCATCTGTTGTTAAATAATATAAACCCCCAAGATAATTACTAATAGTAATAGTTGCTTTAGTTTGAGTAGATAAAACTTCTTTTGGTTGTATAGTTTTTTGCTCTCTTTTTTGTGCTTCTTGGGCTTTTTGACGAGATTTTTTAATAAATTCTTCAACTCCTTCTAAAATTTGTTTTTGAAATTTATTAATCCCATTTTCATGATGAAATTTTACTCTTAATTTATTTTCAATATCATGATAACTATTTTTTACTTTAATAATTAGATTAGGTAAAGATTCTTGAGTTTCTTTAATATTCCAGTGTAAAGCTGATGAATGATAATGACTAATTTCTATTATTTTTTCTTTGATATAATCAGAATTAAATTTTTGATTAGTAATTTTATTTGCTTTTGTTTTATGGTTATCAGCTTGTTGATAATAAGCCAAAATAACATAAACATCTAAAAGACTCATTAAAGAAATTGTATCCCATTGAATAAAATCTCTATCCCCTTCTAATCCTTCATCTTTAATTATAGGAATAATGGTTATTTTTTTTGACAAATATAATGTATTGTACACCCTTTCAAAGGGATAAGATCTTGTTCTTTTTGGTGATACCCATTTAGATATACCATAATTAAAATCATCTTTTTTAATCATACAATTAGAAGGCATTGAATTAATATCTAATTCCTGAAAATAGATAATATTAAGTTGACTATAACAACAAACTTCATACTTAATTTCTGTTATTTGAGCAAATATATCCACTAGATTT
>JAACUG010000027.1 GCA_009993045.1 Cyanobacteria bacterium CG_2015-22_32_23 | reverse complement strand
TATTAGGGATTTATTAGGTACAATTGCCATAAACGAAGCTACTTTAGGAATATTTATTACTCTTAATCAGCCCACAAAAGACATGATTAAAACAGCTAAAGAAGCAGGAATTTATCAAAGTAAATTTATGAGTAATCCTGTAGATAAAATTTCTATAATCACAGTCAAAGACATCATAGAAGAGCAAAAACGCCTTGAGATAAGATTAGTTTTAGAAGTGTTAAAATCTGCTGAAAAACAACAGGAAATTAAAAGTAATCAAATTCCACTTTTCTAATTCTTTTTCTCTAATTAAAAAAATCGACAAAAATCAAAGAATCCCCTTGACAATAGTTGACATTTTTGTTATTATGTAGATAATGGGAGGCTTTTAATTTTTAGGTTTAAATAGTCAGATTTCCATTATAATATTTATATTATCTATTGTGACGAAAAAAAAGGAAAAAGTCAAGGAAAATCGAAAAATTTTTTATGAATAATCAAAATTAAGTAAAATCAAAATAATTTGAATATAATAAGCCACCATCGACAAAAATTAAGATATTTCCCTTGTGAGAAGGATGGTAACATTTGACAATAAACAGTAAATAATTGACAGTTGACAATGAACAGTGAACAATAGACATTTGATATATAGTCATCAAGTCGTTACTTTCGATGATTGTCATGGATAAAACTTATGGATTATTAATTCTCAACTATTTACTATTGAAAATGACTAAATTTGTATTTGTAACAGGCGGTGTGGTTTCTAGTATCGGGAAAGGCATTGTGGGTTCTAGTTTAGGACGTTTACTCAAATCTCGCAACTATTCCGTTTCTATCCTTAAACTTGATCCTTATATTAACGTAGATCCGGGAACAATGAGTCCTTATCAACATGGAGAAGTATTTGTTACCGATGATGGTGCGGAAACTGATTTAGATTTAGGACATTATGAGCGTTTTACAGATACTTCTTGTTCTCGTCTTAATAGTGTCACCACTGGCTCAATTTATCAAGCGGTAATCAATAAAGAAAGACGGGGTAACTATCAAGGGGCAACGGTGCAAGTAATTCCTCATATTACTAATGAAATTAAAGAGCGGATTCATCGGGTAGCAAAAAATAGAAATCCTGATGTGGTGATTACCGAAATTGGTGGTACAGTGGGAGATATTGAGTCTTTACCTTTTTTGGAGGCTATTCGTCAATTTAGAAAAGATGTCGGCCGTGATAATGTATTGTACTTACACGTTACTCTTATCCCTTGGATTGCGGCGGCAGGGGAGTTAAAAACTAAACCAACTCAACATTCTGTTAAGGAATTACGCTCATTAGGGATTCAACCAGATGTGTTAGTGTGTCGTTGTCATCAATCAATCCCTAGTAAAATTAAGGAAAAAATCGCCGAATTTTGTGATGTGCGTAGTGAAGCTGTAATCACATCATCGGACGTAAGCAGTATTTATGAAGTACCTTTAATTTTAGAAAAGGAAGGATTAGCCGAAGAAGTATTAAAATTATTAAAGCTAGAAAATCGTATCCCAGATTTAGAAAAATGGGAAAATTTAGTGCATAAAATGCAATGTCCTGAGCATAAAATAAAAATTGCTATTGTGGGTAAATATATTAAACTCAGTGACGCTTATTTATCGGTGGTAGAAGCCTTAACCCATGCAGGTATTCATTCTCAGACAGAAATTGAATTATTGTGGGTAGATGCGGAAGAGATGGAGTCTGCACAAGCTACATCATATTTAAGTGATGTGAATGGAATACTTGTGCCGGGGGGATTTGGCCCTAGAGGAGTTGACGGGAAAGTCAAAGCGATTCAATATGCTAGGGAAAATAAAATACCTTTTTTGGGTTTATGTTTAGGAATGCAGTGCAGTGTAATTGAATGGGCAAGGAATACTGCTAATTTAGATAATGCTAATAGTGCTGAATTTGACGAAGAAACTCCTTATCCTGTCATTAACTTGTTACCAGAACAACAAGACGTGGTGGATTTGGGAGGTACAATGCGTTTAGGTTTATATCCTTGTCGTTTAGTGCCTAATACTTTAGCTTATTCTTTATATCAAGAAGAAGTTATTTATGAACGTCATCGCCATCGCTACGAGTTTAATAATGCTTTTCGTAATCAGTTTCTCGAAACAGGTTATCAAATTAGTGGCACTTCTCCTGATAGTCGATTAGTGGAAATAGTGGAGTTACCCAATCATCCTTTTTTCTTAGCTACTCAATTTCATCCTGAATTCAAATCTCGCCCTAGTCAACCTCATCCTTTATTTTTAGGCTTTATCAAGGCGTGTTTAAATAATTGATGGTGGCATAACTTCTGTCTTATTCCACAAAACACTTTTTTGCACACTCTCTAATTACGTTAAAATAAACTTCAGATATTCGAGATATTATTGATACTTTACAAAAAATATGACCACAACGACAAAAACCGAATATGAAGCGGTTATTGGTTTAGAAACTCATTGTCAACTTAATACTAATACAAAAATTTTCTGTAATTGTTCCACTCATTTTGATAGTCCTCCTAATACTAACGTATGTCCTGTTTGTTTAGGACATCCAGGGGTTTTACCTGTGTTAAACGAGGAAGTGTTAAACTCTGCCATTAAAATGGGTTTAGCTATTGAAGGAGAAATCGCTCGTTATAGTAAATTTGATCGTAAACAATATTTTTATCCAGATTTACCGAAAAACTACCAAATTTCTCAGTTTGATTTGCCCATCGTCGAACATGGTAAATTAGAAATTGAATTAGTCGATCCTAAAACCAAGGAAGTCCGTAAAAAAACCATTGGTATCACCCGTTTACACATGGAAGAAGATGCTGGAAAATTAGTTCACGCTGGAAGCGATCGCCTGGCAGGATCAACCCATTCTCTGGTGGACTTTAATCGAACTGGCATCCCTTTATTAGAAATTGTATCCGAACCAGACTTACGCAGTGGTCAAGAAGCCTCGGAATATGCCCAAGAATTGCGTCGAGTGGTGCGTTATTTAGGTATCGGTGATGGTAATATGCAAGAAGGCTCTTTACGTTGTGATGTTAACATTTCCGTGCGTCCTGTGGGACGAGAAGAATTTGGTGTTAAGGTTGAAATCAAAAACATGAACTCTTTTAGTGCTATTCAAAAAGCCATTGAATACGAGATTGAAAGACAAATTGAGGCCATCGCCAATGGTGAACCGATTATACAAGAAACTCGTTTGTGGGAAGAAGGCAGTCAACGTACTATTAGTATGAGAGTTAAAGAAGGCTCAAGCGATTATCGTTACTTCCCTGAACCAGATTTACCACCAATGGAAGTAAGTGAAGTACAATTAGAAAATTTACAAAAACTTTTACCAGAATTACCTGCAAAAAAACGTAGTCGTTACGAAGCTGAATTTGGCTTATCTGCTTATGAAGCTCGAATTTTAGCTGATGATCGAGATATAGCAGTATATTTTGAAACGGTTTTAGCTACGGGTGTAAGTGTGAAAGCGGCGGTTAACTGGTTAACCCAAGATATAGCAGCTTATTTGAATAGTAATGTTGGAGTTACCATTAAAGATATTGCTTTAAAACCTGAGAATTTAGCGGAATTAATTACTCTCATTGAAAACGGCACAATTAGCGGTAAAATTGCTAAAGATTTATTACCAGAATTATTAGTTAAAGGCGGATCTCCTAAAGAAATCGTCGAAAGTAAAGGCTTAATTGCTATATCTAATCCTGATGAATTAGCAGAAATTATTGATAAAATTATCGCTGATAATCCTGATAAGTTAGCACAATTTAGAGCAGGAAAAACTAAATTACAAGGATTTTTTGTGGGACAAATTATGAAAGAAACAGGAGGAAAAGCAGATCCCAAATTAAGTAATAAAATCCTCAATGAAAAATTAAATGGATAATTAGTGTTAATGTCGGAAATATGCAAATCTATCTTGATTCTAGTGCAACTACTGCACCTCGTTTTGAAGTTATTGAATTAGTCAACAAAATTTTAGTGGAAGGCTGGGGGAATCCTTCTAGTTTACATTCTTGGGGGGAAAGAGCCGCAATAACTTTAGAAAAAGCACGGTGGCAAGTAGCCGATTTAATCAATGCCGATGATGGAGAGTCTATTATTTTCACTTCAGGTGGTACAGAAGCGGATAATTTAGCTATTTTTGGCGTAACATCTAATTATAGTGAACCTCAACATATAATTATTTCTAGTGTAGAACATTCAGCCATTGAAAATTCTGTCGCTACATTAGAAACAAAAGGTTGGCAAGTAACAAGATTAACCGTTAACAGGGAAGGAAGAGTTAATCCTGAAGATTTGAAAAATTCTTTACAACCGAATACTGTCTTAGTGTCTATTATTTATGGACAAAGTGAAATCGGTACAATACAACCCATTGAAACATTAGCGAAAATTACTAAAAATCATAGTCAAGCATTATTTCATACGGATGCAGTACAAGTAGTAGGACATTTATCTGTAGATGTTTCAGCTTTAGGGGTTGACTTATTATCTCTTTCAGGTCATAAATTTTATAGTATTCAAGGTGCAGGAGCTTTATATGTTAAAAAAGGAGTCAACTTACAACCCATACAGCAAGGCGGTGGACAAGAGCACAGATTACGTTCAGGTACACAAGCGTTACCAGCTATTGCAGCGTTAGGATTAGCCTCAAGTTTAGCACAACAAGAATTAGAGTCGGAAAGTTTAAGATTAAGAGAATTAAGGGATTATTTAATTGAATTAATTACCTCTGAATGTAGTTATTTATCTTTAACGGGAGACAAATATCATCGTTTACCCCATCATGGTAGTTTTATCCTTAATCATTCCTCTTCTCAAATCACGGGAAGAAAAATAGTCCGAGATTTAAGTTTAGCAGGTATCGCTATCAGTGCTGGTTCTGCTTGTAATAGTGGTACGAGTTTACCATCTAAGGTTTTATTAGCGATGGGTTATTCTGAACAAGAAAGCATAAAAGGTATTCGTATAAGTTTAGATCGCACTACCACAAAAGAAGATTTACAATGGACGGTAATGGTATTACGACAAATTCTGAGTTAGGGGTTAAGGTTTTTTTATCATTAACAAAAGAATCGAAAGTTAAATCTTCTGTAAATGTTTCAATAATTAATAATGTTTCTAAAATATCTTCTAAATAATCTTTTAATTCTCTTTTAGTCATAGATAAACTACCTCATTTAAAATATATTTACCTATATGAGGTTTTAAACCTTTTTTCATCACTAAATCGACTTTCTTTCCTAATTTTTCGCTAAGTAAATTTTCTAATTCACAGTATGTAACCAGCCCAAATCTAGCCTCTGGTTTAAATGTCACTAATAAATCTATATCGCTATTTTCTGTTTGCTCACCTCTTACATAAGAACCAAATAATCCTAATTCTTCTATAAAATATTCATCTTGAATTTCAGATTTTATTTTTCTAATTTTTTCTTTAAGAATATCTAAATCATTATTTGTTACGGTACTCATGGTAAAATCCTCATAATGTTTTATTAGGAGTATAAGCGCATTACTTCTATCTTTGCTCTTATTTTAGTTTACTAGGTAGAATAATTTATTAGCTTCGTTATGATACCAACCTTTACTTTATAGTCCGTGAAATATTTTGCAACGTAAAAGTATTATGATCGGAAAATTTCTTGATTTTGTTTATATTTAAACAGTAGATTTTTGTCAACTTTAATACCAATGCCGATACCTTTTGGTACATCAATGGTGGAATCTTCAGGGTTAAGATAAACAGGAGATTGAGTTATATCTTCCCTAAAATAGCGATTTGTTGCCGAAATATCTGCAGGTAAGACGAAATTACTTAAACTAGCTAAATGTAAATTAGTAGCTCTACCAATACCTGATTCTAACATTCCTCCACACCATAATTTTATCCCAGCTTTTTCACATAGATTATGAATTTCTATAGCGTTAGTTATACCGCCAACACGGGAAACTTTTAAATTGATGATTTGTGCTGATTTTAGTGCGATCGCCATTCTAGTATCATGAAGAGAATTAATACTTTCATCAAGACAAATCGGAGTATTAATTTGAGCTTGTAATAAACTATGATCTAATAAATCATCATAAGCTAAAGGTTGTTCAATCATAATCAAATTTAACTCATTCATCTCCTGAAATAAAGTTATATCATCGAGAGTAAAAGCAGAATTCCCATCAGCCATTAACATTAAATGAGGGTATTTTTTTCTAACTTTTTGTAAAGGTTTTAAATTCCAATGAGGAGAAATTTTTAATTTAACTCTTTGATAACCTTGAGAAACATAATTTTCAACAGTGTTTAATAATTGACTAATATTTCCTTCTAAAGAGACACTAACACCCACTTTAATTTGATCTTTTACCCCTTGTAAAAAATTTTTAAGAGATAGATTTTGACTTTGAGCAAATAAATCCCATATCGCACAATCTAAAGCAGATTTAGCCATATTATGCCCTCGAATAGGTGCTAATAAATCCCTAATTTCTTGAGGATTATAGATATTTTTATTAATAATTCTAGGAATTAAAAAATCAGCTAAAATATGACTAGCAGTTTTAATAGTTTCATAAGTATAATAAGGATTATCAAAAGTAGGACATTCACCCCAACCTGTTAAACCCTCACTTTTAATAGCCACAATTAAACAAGTATGTGCTAATAATTCACCGTTGCTGAATTTAAACGGAGAAATGAAAGGAATAGACAGATTATAAAGCTCAATTTGGTCAATTTTCATAACTAATTTACATAGAAGAATTTGTAATTGTCAATTATTAGATCTCTTGCAAAATAAAAAGTAAAATCTATTTTAGGATGGAAAACGTTAACTCATTACTCATTACTCATTACTCATTACTCATTACTCATTACTCATTACTCCACTTCTGCAAGAAGTCTATTCATTATCTATTTATTATTCATTGTTGATTAACTGTGATTAATTGATAAGCTAAGGCTGAGATCTTACATTAGATCAAAAATACTTAACAAACAATAGTCAAAAAATAAATTTTAGTATAGTTTAAGTCAATCTCTTCCCTTTTTGCCCTCTCTTTACTCTTACCTCTTGAAACTTGATTTAATAAAGAACTTAGCCATTTTTAAATTTTGGAATAACAAATTAATTTCTCTCTGGGGTTGACAAACTTTATTCTCATATAGTAATATGTAAATATGGTGGTTGAGTTAAATCATCTAATTTGTACCTCGAAAAAATAATCAGAAATCATAAAACTATGACAACAATCTTACAGCAAGAAAGACTTTCCTCTTGGGAGCAATTTTGTCGGTGGGTTACTTCTACCAATAACCGTCTATATGTCGGTTGGTTTGGTGTATTAATGATCCCTACTTTATTAACGGCTCTCACCTGTTTTGTGATCGCCTTCATCGCCGCTCCTCCAGTAGATATTGATGGTATTCGTGAGCCTGTATCAGGTGCATTACTTTATGGTAATAATATTATTACTGCTGCGGTTGTACCTAGTTCCAACGCCATCGGATTACACTTTTATGCTATTTGGGAAGCAGCTACTTTAGATGAATGGTTATATAATGGTGGCCCTTACCAGTTGATTGTTTTCCACTTCCTCATCGGTATTTTTTGCTATATGGGCAGACAGTGGGAATTATCTTTCCGTTTAGGAATGCGCCCTTGGATTTGTGTTGCCTATAGTGCTCCTGTGGCTGCTGCTACCGCCGTATTATTAGTTTATTCTATCGGACAAGGTTCTTTCTCTGATGGTTTACCTTTAGGCATTAGTGGTACATTTAACTTTATGTTTGTACTTCAAGCAGAACATAACGTATTAATGCACCCATTCCATATGTTAGGGGTAGTTGGTGTATTTGGTGGAGCTCTGTTTTCTGCTATGCATGGTTCTCTTGTAACTTCTTCCTTAATCCGTGAAACAACGGAATCTGAATCTCAAAGTTTAGGTTATAAATTTGGACAAGAAGAAGAAACCTATAACATTGTTGCGGCTCACGGTTATTTCGGCAGATTGATTTTTCAATATGCTTCCTTTAATAACAGTCGTGCTTTACACTTTTTCTTAGGTGCATGGCCTGTAATCGGAATCTGGTTCGCAGCTTTAGCTGTATGTTGTTTTGCCTTTAACCTTAATGGCTTCAACTTCAATCACTCCATCTTAAACAGTGATGGTCGTGTAATCAACAGTTGGGCGGATATTATCAACCAAGCAAATATCGGTATCGAAGTAATGCACGAACGTAATGTTCATAACTTCCCTCTTGATTTAGCTAGTACACAACCTGTTTCTGCTCCTATTATCAACGGATAATTAACAACTAAATAATAACTAAAAGATACTCTCTGAATTTTCAGGGGGTATTTTTTTATGGAGATTTAACAATTTAACATTGTCAGTAACCAGAGTTTTTTGACAAATTTTAAGTAAAAACAGACAAAAATCTAACTCAGAGTAAGATATGATTAAAATGTAAAGTTTTATTGAGTATTCTTAATGGTTGCAACACCCACTAAATTAAATTACGATATTAAAGACATTAACCTAGCTCCTATGGGTCGTCAAAGAATCCAATGGGCTGCTAGAGAAATGCCAGTATTAGCCCAAATCACCGAACGTTTTGCCGCAGAAAAACCCTTTGCTGGTATTCGTTTAGTAGCTTGTTGTCACGTTACTACCGAAACCGCTAATTTAGCCATCGCCCTTCAAGCAGGGGGTGCAGATGCGGTATTAATTGCTAGTAACCCTCTTTCTACCCAAGATGATGTTGCGGCTTGTTTAGTAAATGACTATGGTATTCCTGTTTTTGCCATCAAAGGTGAAGATAATGCTACTTATCACCGTCATGTGCAAACAGCTTTAGATCATCGTCCTAATATTATCATTGATGATGGTTCAGATGTAGTTGTAACTCTAGTCAAAGAAAGACAACATCAATTAAGTGACTTAATCGGTTCGACAGAAGAAACCACTACAGGGATTGTGCGTTTAGAAGCCATGTTTAAAGATGGTGCATTAACCTTTCCTGCCATGAATGTTAACGATGCCGAAACTAAACACTTCTTTGACAATCGTTATGGTACAGGACAATCTACCCTTGACGGTATCATTCGTGCGACTAATGTACTCTTAGCTGGTAAAAACCTCGTAGTTGCAGGTTACGGTTGGTGTGGCAAAGGTGTCGCTATGCGCGCTCGTGGTTTAGGTTCAAACGTTATCGTTACCGAAATCAACCCTGTTAAAGCTATTGAAGCCGCTATGGATGGTTTTCGTGTGATGCCCATGAGTGAAGCCGCTAGTATTGGGGATGTTTTTGTTACCGTTACAGGCAATAAACATATTATTCGTGAAGAGCATTTTGCCGTCATGAAAGATGGTGCAATGGTTTGTAACTCAGGTCACTTCGATCTTGAAATTGATTTAGAATCCTTAAAATCTATGGCTTCGGAAGTAACACAAGTCCGTAATTTTACCCAACAATATTTACTTAAAAGTGGTAAATCCGTAATTGTCTTAGGTGAGGGACGTTTAGTTAATTTAGCTGCTGCTGAAGGTCATCCTAGTGCCGTTATGGACATGAGTTTTGCCAACCAAGCCTTAGCTTGTGAATATTTAGTCAAAAATCAAGGTACTTTAAAACCGGGTATTCATTCTATTCCCGTAGATGTTGATCAAGAAATTGCTCGTTTGAAATTACAAGGTATGGGTATTTCTATTGATACTCTTACTTCGGCTCAAATTGAATATATGAATTCTTGGACTGTGGGAACGTAATTCAATTATTAATTAACAAAGAATAATGAGTAATAAGTAATAGGCAAAAGGTAAAGGGGAATAGACAGTGGTAAATACATAATTTCTAATCCCCAATGCCTAATGCCTAATTCATAATTAAATTATCAGATTTATGTTTAAAAAATTAGCTTGTTTTTTTGTTTTAATTTTAATTTTAACTACCTTATTTATTCCAACAAATGCCATTGCTGCAAGTTCAAGTGCGGTAACATCAACCTTTGAAAGTAAAGATTTAAGTGGACAAGATTTCACTGGGCAAAATTTACAAGGAATTGAATTTACCAAAGTTAAGTTATTAGAAACAAATCTTAGTAATACTGACCTACGAGGTGCTGTATTTAATACTGTTATAGCAGAAAAAATTAACCTTTCTGGTGCAGATTTTACTAATGGTTTAGCTTATGTTAGTAACTTTGATAATGCTGACTTAACAGATACTATTTTTAGAGAAGCTATTATGTTACGTTCAACTTTTAATAATGCTAAAGTTAGTGGTGCAGACTTTACTCAAGCAGTGTTAGATAATCAACAAATTAAACAACTTTGTAAATATGCCGATGGTATCAATTCTAAGACAGGAGCGAGTACCCGTCAATCTCTTGGTTGTCCTTAAATAACCTTTGTTTGATTGACAGAATAAAAAACTTTTTTGACAAGAAAAAATGGAAGAGAAAGAATGATCAATTCAAAATTCTTAACTCTTCATTATTTTTGATTAAAATCTTCAAAAGCAAGGCGAATTTGCTCTAAACGGCGACGATTTACCCCTAAATCTGATTCCCCTAAACGAGAAGAAGAACGCCATTCTATCACATTTTTATCTGAGGGGAAATAAAACTCTCCATCGTCCACAAAACCCATAATTTTACTGCGGAATTCTGTGCGAATATAATCCTCTTTTTGTTCTATAATTTTTGTCTCAGGTACAACAGATAAAATCTTTAAAAAATTGTTATAGGCTTCATTGCGATCGCCTTCATAGGATAAAGGTAAAATAGAATGAGTACTATCGGCATTTTCACTGACAACGCAATTAGGAGTAACAGGACAAGGCGAAAGTTTACCATCTTTTACCCCTAAATTAGTGGGAATTTTACCTTCTATATGAAAAACAGAAGCCATGGGAGGAAAGCTATGAGAAAAGAAGATATAGAGAGGAGAAATTAAAGTTGAAAAAGAGAGAATAAATACACTAAAAATGGTGATTATAGATAACATAAGAAAAATTAAAATTTTGTTATTAATATTATACAATAAAAATTAAATTAAAGAAATTATGGAAATAGATAAGCTAAATAAAATAGAGGCTATTATTTTTGATTTAGGTGGAGTTATTATTGATGTAGATATGGAGTTACCTTATAATAAACTTTTAAGAATGAGTAATAAAAATGAGAATTACTTATTAATTGAGTTAAAAAATATTGCCTATGAATACGAAATTGGGGAAATTAATGATCAAGAATTTATTAATAAGATAAAAGAGATTACTGCCTTAAATTTGACAGAAACAGAAATAGAAAATTTATGGAATGAAATGCTAGGTTATGTACCTAATTATATGGGAGATTTATTAGCGAAAGTTAAAGAAGAAAAAAGAACATTTATTTTAAGTAATACTAACCCTATTCATATTCGAGAAGTGAGAAAAAGATTTCATAAAGTTGTGAAGAATTATACCTTTGAATCGTTATTTGAAAAAATCTATTATTCCTATGAAATAAACTTACATAAACCTGATCTAAAAATTTTCGATTATGTAATAAAAGACTCTCTTCTTAATCCTAATAAAACCTTATTTATTGATGATAATAAAAATAATATTTTAAATGCACAGAAACTAGGATTAAATACTATTTATATGAATCCAAAAATGAATTTACCACAATTGTTTTAGCAGAGATAAAGACTATTTTATGATGAATTTATAAAGATAACGATGGTATATAATTCAGATTGAATGATGAGAGCAACCATTGTCAATAAAACTGGCTCAAAATTCCATAATGAGAATTGCTGAAAATTAAAATAAATTCTTGTTTATAAATCATCAATTATTATCATTATTCCCTATTCCTTGATGGATGTAAGAAATCTATTGTGGGCATTGCCCACCCTACGGTTTATGGTAATATCTATGATGGATGTTATCGATAATCTGAATTCTAAACATATAACAAACGAGCTTCGGCACGTTTAAATCTATCCATTTGCATCTCAAAAAATTGACGGTTTTTCATTAAATGTTTAGGATTTTCGTCATCTAAAGGATATAGTAAAGCTGTTCTTAGAGCTTGAATTACGGCTGAGGTTACATTATACATTGAACCCTGAAAAGTTACCCCTAGTTGAATTAACATATCATCTTCTCCTCGACAATGTTGTTGATAATATTCCACAAGATAAGGGGTTTAATTTTTTGGATTTTTGTTTAAATCTATTTTAGAATGAGGAAGATCTCAGTTAAACTTTCATAAGTAGAGTTCTATCCATCAAAAAATCTAAGAAAGTTTTGGCAACTACAGATAATTGTTTCCCAGCTAAATGAGAGATATACCAGTATCGAGAAATAGGGAATTTTTCTACATTAAGAATTGTTAAATCTTCATGACAAGCAGAAGTTAAGGTATGTTTAGACAACACAGAGATTCCTAATCCACCTAAAATAGCTTGTTTGATAGCTTCATTACTACCTAATTCTAGGCGCACTTTTACCGTAAGATCATATTGATTAAATAAATTTTGTACGGCTTTTCGAGTTCCAGAGCCATATTCGCGCATAATAAAAGGATAGAACTGTAACTTTTCTAAAAGTACTTGTTTCTCTTTGGCTAAAGGATGATCTTTTCTAGCAATAACTACTAATGGATTTTTAATGAAAGGTTTACTTTTTAAATCAATTTCTTCTGGTGGTTGACTCATAATGTATAAGTCATCTTGATTATTTAACATTCTCTGCTGTATTTGTTGATGGTTGATTACTTGCAACGTGACATCAATATCAGGGTAAATTTGACAAAATGAGCCTAAAATACGAGGAATAAAATAAGCTGCTGTAGTGATAACGGATAAACGTAATTTTCCTTCTTTTGTACCTTTAAAATCGGCAATTTTCATTTCAAAGTTGTCTAATTCTGTGAAAACATCTTGACAGCTTGTAAATAATGCTTTTCCTGCTTCCGTGAGGTAAAGTTGTTTGCCAATCTGCTCAAATAAAGGTAAGCCAACGCTTTTTGTTAATTGTTTGACTTGACTTGATACGGTTGGTTGAGTGATGTCTAATTCTTCTGCTGCTTTGGTAAAACTACCTAAACGTGCGGTGGTTTCAAATACTTTTAGTTGATGTAAGGTTGCTTGAATCAAACATTTTTCTCCTTTATCTATTTATCTTTTATTATACATAATAAATCATAGATAGATAAAAGTCAATGAACTGTTCTTGTTAATTATACTTTATCTCAAGATTAGACTTCTTGCAGAAGTGAAGTTATGAGTTATGAGTTATGAGTTATGAGTTATGAGTTATGAGTTATGAGTTATGAGTTAACGTTTTCTATCCTAAAATAGATTTTACTTTTTATTTTGCAAGAAATCTATTAAGAATAAAAAAAATAATTGAGAATATAACTATCGCATTCCTAAATTTTTAAGGGTTTTTGGTTTAAATTCAACTTCATATTTCACAGTATTTTATTATAAGTATTTCATTAAATAAATTTTCTGGGGAGTATTGATTTCGGTTCAATCATAATCTGGCTTAATTGATGATACATTGTAATTTATTTAT
The DNA here is from genome assembly GCA_009993045.1 of Cyanobacteria bacterium CG_2015-22_32_23. Taxonomy (GTDB): domain Bacteria; phylum Cyanobacteriota; class Cyanobacteriia; order Cyanobacteriales; family Cyanobacteriaceae; genus Geminocystis. The sequence goes on along the minus strand of JAACUG010000027.1, from coordinate 1,584 downwards.
TGCTTAATCCTTAATTTTTTACGCACTTCTTAAAGCTACAATAGGATCTAGCTTGGCTGCTTGTTGCGCAGGAACTACACCAAAAAATAACCCAATTCCTCCAGATACTCCCACCGCTAAACCGATAGTTGTCATAGAGATATTTGTTGGTAGAGGAGAAACCAAACCAATGATAGTCAAGCCACCTACCCCAATTAATGTCCCAACAAGCCCTCCCACTGCGGAAATGATAATAGCTTCAATTAAAAATTGTAACAAAATGTTATTTTCGGTAGCTCCGATGGCTTTTCTCAACCCTATTTCTTGAGTTCTTTCACTGACAGAGACTAACATGATATTCATTACCCCTATGCCTCCCACTAATAAAGAGATAGCTGCGATCGCACCTAACATAATAGTCAATCCTCCTGTAACAGTGCCAACAATACTGAGAATATCTTTTTGAGTCTCAACCCGAAAATCATCTTCCCCGACAATTTTATGTCTTAAACGGAGTAAATTTTCAATTTGAAATCTAGCGGCGGTTATATCATTTGGATCTTTAGCGGTAACATTAATAATACTTAATTCCAATCCATACTGTGAAGTTTTGCCGATAATTTGATTTGCCATAGTTGTCAAGGGAATATATAAAGTTTCATCTTGATTTGTACCTAAAAACGAGCCTTTTGACTCCATAATACCAATTACCTCAAAAGAAACATTTTTAATTCTTAAGGATTTTCCGATGGGGTTTTCTTGGGAAAAAAAATCTTCAGCAATTTGCGAACCTAATATAACTACCTTATGATTACGTTTTAAATCTGATGAATTAATAAACCTTCCTTGTGCTACATCAAAGTTGCGAACCGTTAAAAATTCTGGGGTAACACCAATAATGGAAGCACTATTATTTTTATTTCCATAGGTAACAAGTAAACGAGAATTAATTTGAGGTGAAACTTCTGTAATACTTGGTACTTGCTCTGCTATGGCTTCGGCATCATCTAAAACGAGAGTTTTGGGAGTGTCGAAAGTAGTACGACGTGATTCTCTACTACCCGGAACGATAAATAATACATTAGCACCTAAAGATTCAAATTGATCTGATGCTAATTTTTGTGCCGCTTGGCCAATACCTATCATAGAAATGACAGAAGCATTACCAATAATAATTCCTAACATAGTTAAACTACTACGCATTTTATTCGCTAGTAAAGTAGTTATAGCCATTTTGACACTATCAGTAATTTTCATATTTTAGTTTCGGAGAATGAATAATTAACAATTAATAGCACAAATCCCTCATAGGAGTTAACACAAAAAGGTAATAAGCGATAAGATTCATTGAATAGGTAATATTTTTGCTAATTTGCGTATTGACAGCAAAAAGCACCCCCTAAATTAATAGAGAGTGCCTTTTGATCTTATTTAGTTTTTTAAACTATAACTTAACCGTTGATTACAGGTGCAGAAACTGGTTGTGCACTTGCTAAGTCTAAGGGGAAATTGTGAGCGTTACGTTCGTGCATTACTTCGATACCGATGTTTGCACGGTTTAACACATCTGCCCAAGTTCCAATTACATGACCTTGACTATCTAAG
>JAACUG010000072.1:85410-92236 GCA_009993045.1 Cyanobacteria bacterium CG_2015-22_32_23 | reverse complement strand
TAAAGATTTTCTATATCTGAATAAAAGTTAGATATAATTCAAGTATTGTTTTTTACGAACTACATGATGACGTGCGGAATGTGGGTTATAATACTCGTCATACTTTCATTACTTTATGTATTAGTGCAGGTGTACCGATTTCGGATATTGCTTCATGGGTAGGTAATTCACCAGAGATAATTTTAAAACATTATGCTGGATTAACTAAAACTGAAGTACCTGAATTGTGAGTACGGGATTATTGATAAACAAACGATAAACAAATTAAAGAACAAAAAACTAAAAGCCTTGATTTATGGTTAATAGTTTTTGATAAACAAATGATAAACAAAATAGCTGAAATGATTAAGATTTAAGCAATTAAAAGTAAAATTGAAACCCTGAGAATGGGATTAATTGACCCTTTAGAAATGGCTCGAGGCAGATTTGAACTGCCGACCTTGGGCTTATGAGTCCCCTGCTCTAACCTACTGAGCTACCAAGCCTTTATTTTTTACAGTTACCTATTATAATTGATTTTCCTTCTTTAGTCAATAGACATTTTGAATTCATCAGGGAATAGTTAATAGTATTTCAAACTTATTTATTTTTGAATCATTAGTAAGGGAATAGTTAATAGTATTTCAAACTTATTTATTTTTGAATCATTAGTAATTGATTAATTGCTCTCTAAGGTCAAGAATTTTTCTAACGCAACTATCATGGTAGGAGGCCACCTTCTAACCTCTTTAAGCCACTGTAAATCTCGGTAGCGGCTATCCATACCGATGGTAGCAACCCAGTTACTTTCTGCTTCTCCTTGTTTACCATTTTCCCACAAAACTGCGGTTAAAGCAGCTCTTACGTCAGGAAACATAGGATATTTACGCACTAAGTTACGCATTTGTGTTAATGCCTCTTGTTTTCTACCTAATTCATATAAGGCTAGAGATTCATTGGCCCTTGCAAAAGCAAAATTAGGAGATAATTCTATTGCTTTATTATAATACTCTAAGGCAATATCCCAGTTAGATAGCCCTGCGTTGGCATTACCTAAATTATTATAAGCCATCGCATCTTCTGGATCTAATTTTAACACTTGTTCATAATCGGCGATCGCTTTGTCATATTCTCTTAAACCTTCATAAGCAGTACCACGATTAAGGTAAGGATCTGGTGCAGTGGGAGCAAGTTCGATAGACTGGTTATAGTCAGAAATAGCATCTTCTAATTTATTTTGACTAACTCTAGCATTACCCCGATTACTCCATACAGCAGGATTAGTAGGAAATTGGGTAACTAATTGAGTCCAATATGCTTCAGCTTGAACAAAATCTCCTTTTTCCGTAGCTAAAATAGCTTCTTGAGCTATATTTTCTCCCTGTTGTAATTGTGCTTCAGAGAAAGGAATATTAACTGCTTCTTCTGCCATAACGGGAGTTATGAATAGGGAGAGAGAAAAAATTATACTTATGAATAGTATTTTTAACATGGTTTTAAGAATGGGTTTGCAGATTAAATATTTTTTATTGTCCTGTAATAGATAAGCTATCAACCCAAATACGAGGACAAACACCACTAGGAGTAACTTCGGCTTCGGCTTCCACAAAGATAATAGATTTTAAAACATCAAGAAAATCTCCTGCTACTGTCGCAGCTTCGATACTAACTTTTTCCCCTTTATTTACTAACCAGCCATCAAAAGGTAGAGAAAATGAACCTTGTAAAGAATTAACCCCAGCGTGTAAGGCTTGGACATCATCGATTAAGATAATATTTTCTGCGGTATCTAAATTATATTCAGTGGTGGGTTGTTCCCCTCGAAAAACATGATAGTAGTTAACCCCAATACTTACTTTTGCTCCAATACTGGCATTACCTGTGGGTTTAGCATTCATTCTTTTAGCGGTAACGCTACTATGTAAGAAATTGACTAAGATACCATTTTCGATGATGGGTAAATTACCCGTTGGTGTACCTTCGCCGTCAAAGGTTTCTGCACTTATATTCCCTGAATGTAAGGCATTATCACTAACTGAAAGTAAAGGGGATGCGATGGATTTTCCTAGAGATTCAGGAGTGGAAAGACTTTGTTTATCCAGAATATTTTGGGCGTTATAAAGGTTACTAAATGCACCTAAAAGACTTAAAAATGCTTCGGGGGAAAAAACAACTCGATATTTTCCTGAAGGGATTGCTTTATAATTAAGGTGACTAATGGTTTTCTCTACGGTTTCTTGAAAACAACCATCGATGTCTAGTTTTTCTAAGGTATTGGCTATTTTATATGCACCACCACTACGAGGTTTTCTATTTTCTTGCTCGGTGGTAGTATATAAATAAATAGAGGAGAAAGATCTGGTTTCTTCTCTTAATGCACCGTCACTGTTAAGGTAAAAACGTTCAATTTCTTGCTCTGCAATACCATTATAAGGTACAGAAGTTATTGCTTCATGGGCATTTAATAAATCCTGTTCAATTTTCAACAACTTTGTAATTAATTCGGCTGCTGGGGTAGGAGTAGCTAATTCACTTTTGGCGAAGGGTAAAGGGGATTTTGCTTCGTCGCTAAAATCAGGAATATTATCTGTTACACCAAAATAACTCGCTTCATAGGCTGTTTTTAGGGCTAATTCAATGCCAACGGGATCAACATCTGTAGTAGAAGTAACTCCTATTTGTTTTTTTTCGTTCCAGACTCTAACAATTACACTAGATTTCTGGGAGGCTTTAACTTGTTTTGGTTCTCCTTGAAACACTTGTACGCTAGTTTGATCAATGGCAGAGCCGTATATATCAAATTTGTTTATGCCTAATTTAGCAGATGCGGCGGTAGCCGTTTGAGCAATAGTCTGAACTTTTGACATGATCTAGTTTTTACTGATTTTCTGATCATATTATACTCAAATCTTATCTTAGTTAGGACTGTTGAAAATTAATCTCAGATCTTGCACCTCGTTAAAAATTAACTGGTGATGCTAGGGCAAAGGGCAAGGGGCAAAGGACAAAGGGATTAAAATTCACTCAAACTATACTAAAATTGATTTTTTGACTTTTGTTTATTAAGTATTTTTGATCTGATGCAAGATCACAGTTAATTAATAATTCCTAATTTCTAATTTCTAGTTATTTATCGCCAAGATTTATTTTCCAAATCTCTAATTTGACGCTCTAAACGGTCAATTCTACCCCTTAGTTCGTCCATTTCTGACTGTTTCGGTACACCTAAATCTTGTAAAACATTTCTAATTTGTCGTTCTATTTGAGATTGAATTGTATTTTGATCTGATTGAATTTGTTGTAGTAAATCGTCCACAATTCCTTTAGCTTGATCTGGGTTTATTCTACCTTCTTTTACCCATTGCTCACTAACTTCTTTGATTTTTTCCGCCGCTAGAGAAGTTGTACCCACACCAATCATGAGTAATTGCTTTAGCCAATCGTTATTATCCATAGTTTTATAATACTTTTTATCTTTTCATTATATTGAAATAATCTTCTAATTATAATGACAATGACAAAATCTCTAATAATTGATCTTGAGATACGGTTTTTTGTTCGGCATTTTCTAAGTTTTTAACCTGAATTATACCCGTTTCTACTTCACTGTCTCCTAATACTAAACAAATTTTAGCACCACTGCGATCGCCACGTTTAAACTGTTTAGCGAAATTACTGCCACTAAGATCTAATTCTACTTTAAAACCATGTTGACGTAAATTTTGAGCCATGACAAGAGCTTGATTTTCTGCTTTTTCTCCTCGGGAGACAAAATAAATATCTGGAGATTGAGGTTTAAGAGGCTGTAACTGTTCTAATAATAATATTAACCTTTCCATACCCATAGCCCAACCAATAGCGGGAGTTTCTACTCCTCCTAACTGAGTCACTAAACCGTCATATCTTCCACCACCACATACCGTTGCTTGAGCGCCTAAATCTTCTGAGATAATTTCAAAAGCAGTGTGAGTATAGTAATCTAAACCCCTAACTAGTCTTGGATTTAATTCGTATAAAATACCTAAATCAGTTAGTAAGGTACATACTTTGTCAAAATGGCTTCGGGAGTCATCTTGCAGAAAATCAAGAATATTGGGGGCATTTTTAGCGATTTCTTGGGTTTTTTGATCTTTACTATCTAAAATCCGTAACGGGTTACGAGTTAATCTATCCTGTGAATCAGTATCTAAGTCATTTTGATAGGGAGTAAAATAGTTAACCAAAGCCTGTCGATAGGTTTGTCTATCTTCTTTGCTACCTACGGAATTAAGTTGTAAACTAAGATTTTTTAATCCCAAGGCTTTTAATATGTCTGTAGCGATCGCAATTACTTCCACATCTGCTCTTGCTGCTCGACTACCCAACAACTCCAAGCCTATTTGATGAAACTGTCGCTGTCTTCCTGCTTGGGGACGTTCATAACGAAACATCGCTCCACTATACCATAATCTATCTATTCCACCACTGGCAAATAATTTATGTTGAATGTAAGAACGTACTACTCCTGCTGTACCTTCAGGACGTAATGTTATAGAGCGATCACCTCTATCTGTAAATGTGTACATTTCTTTCCCAACTACGTCGGTAGCTTCCCCGATACCCCTTTCAAATAAGGGAGTTTGTTCAAAAATTGGGGTGCGAATTTCATGATAGTTAGCTTTTTCTAGTATTTTGGAAGCGGTTTTTTCCAGATGTTGCCAGTAGATAACCTCTGACGGTAAAATATCTTTTGTACCTCTAATAGCTTGAATATTATCCATAAAATTTTAATTAATAGTTAATAGTTAATAGTTAATAGTTAATAGTTAATAGTTAATAGTTAATAGTTAATAGTTAACAGTTAACAGTTACAGTGAAAATTGATGATAAAAATTAACAACTTCTGTTAAAAATTCTTGTGTTGATTCATAGGGTAAAACATTTCTTCCTTTAATTTTTTTCGCTTCAATATTAGGGATATTTTCTTGGTATAATTTTATTTTTTTATCAGGAGTTTCTTTAAAACCATCTTTACTAACACTGGTGGCTTTTTCTCCAATTAAAAGTAATATTTTTTGGTCTAATTTTTTCATTAATTTTGAATAATCTTTGCGCCAAAAACCAGCTAAAAATGAGTAAACAGCATAACGATTTTCAGGATTAATAGCGGCTTTTTCTAACAGATCTAACCATTCTTCATCAACGTCTTTAGCCTCAGCAAATAGTTGTTTAATAGAGAAAGATTTAATAAAATCACGACGACGAGCATACTGATAAAATAATGAACCAATAAAAGAATCAAAAAAGATATTCCAAATAATTTCACTAATTCTAAGATTACCTCCTATAGTCATAATATTCCAAGCGGGGGGTCCTGACAAGATTAAACCTTTAATTAAATCTGATTTTATCTCCCCTGCACACAGATAAATAGCGATGGGAAAAGATGCACCTTGTACAACTAAAATAACAGGTTTTTTAACCACATTAGTAATAAAATAATTTAGTTGATTTGCCCAATCTTTAGGATCATATGCAATACGTTTTAAATCACTTTCTCCACAACCTAATAAATCAGGGTTATAAATAGGTAAATTACTGCTTAAATTAGCTTCGGCGGCTAGAAAACGATGCCAAAAATTGCCTGATAAACCGACACCAATAGGATGAATTAACACTAAAGCTACATCGTGATCACTTTCAGTATTATAGCTAGTGTAAGCACACTGATATTTATTCCAAGAATAATAGTTCGTTGATGGTAAAAATGTCATAGTTTGATGTGATAAAATTTAGGCTAAAATAACTTTAGATAATGGTAGTTTAAATTAGATTGGTACACGAGCAAAATAATTAAAAGAGGTTTAGATTACAGTTGAAAATTTCTCAAGAGATCATATTCCAAGTCAAGAGTGATTTAACTTATTTACAGGAAGTGTTATCTAAGTTTGAATCATTGAAACAGACATGGATAAATCAAAAAGATTGGCTACAATGTCAGTTAGCTTTAGCAGAAGGATTTACAAATGCAGTACGCCATGCACACAAAGATAAATCATCAGATACTCCCATCGATATTGAAATTAGCGTTACAGAAAAAGAAATTAAAATAAAGATATGGGATTATGGAAAACCATTTAAGTTAAAAGCAAAACCGAAAAAAATATCTTCCCCCGAAGACTTAGCTATTGGAGGAAGAGGTATTGAGATTTTAGAAAAAATTGCCGATGAATTAGATTATAATCATTTTCCTGATCATCGAAATTGTTTATTAATCAGGAAAAATTTATAATAAATGACAATTAACAATAGTTATTTTTCCTCTGTTTCCTCTTCTAATAAATCATCTAAATTGAAGTTATCATTATCATCACCTGAAGAGATTGAATTATCATTCATAAAGCTAGATAAATCTAATTCATTATCATCTTCAGAATTATCAGATAAATTAACGTCAAAATCGAAATCATCATTAAACATTTCTATTTCAGGCTCAATAGATGCAGAAGCAGAGTCGCTATAACTCTCAAAATTAAAATCTTCTTCAGAATCCGAAATTAAAGATAAATCATCATCACTAGAGAAATCTAAACTTTCGTTAAACATTTCTACTTCTGTTTGAGAATTATATTCAGTATTAGAAAAAGTATCTGCATTAAATTCTTCAAAACCATCATTATCTAAACTTGTTGAATCAGTAAACATTTCTATTTCGGAGTCAAAACTTGATTCTGATTCAGAGAAAGCATCTAAGTTTAATTCATCTTCTAAATTATTTGTTTCTTCTAATGCAAAAGCTGATAAATCTGAATTATCAGTAAATTCTGCTACTTCTTCACCACCAAAATCAAAATTAGTTTCTTCTGTT
>JAACUG010000072.1:76674-85386 GCA_009993045.1 Cyanobacteria bacterium CG_2015-22_32_23 | reverse complement strand
TCTTCTGTTTCTATGGCTAATTCTGGGGTAAATTCTGCTACTTCTTCACTACCAAAATCAAAATTAGTTTCTTCTGTTTCTAATCCTAACTCTGGGGTAAATTCTGCTACTTCTTCACTACCAAAATCAAAATTAGTTTCTTCTGTTTCTAATCCTAACTCTGGGGTAAATTCTGCTACTTCTTCACCACCAAAATCAAAATTAGTTTCTTCTGTTTCTAATCCTAACTCTGGGGTAAATTCCGATGTTTCTGGTTCGTCTAAAATCCCATCAACAACATTAAATTCGTCAGTTGTATCCTCTGGATACGCTGTAATTTCAGGAGTTGGAGTTTGCTCTTGTTCTATAGGTGTAGTTATCTGAGTAGATGTACTCATCTCAGTAATAGTTGTTCTAAGATTATCTATTTGATTTGTAAGATCATCTATTTGATTTGTAAGATCATTTATTTGATATTGATAACCTTCAATTTCTGATTGATGACTAGCTTGTAGTTGTTCGAGTTGAATTTGGAAAGATTCTTGTAGCTGATATTGTCGATTTTCAAAATCTTGAGTTTGCTGTTGTAATTGTTGCTCTAATTCCGCTATTCTATTTTCATCATTAACAGGTGTTTGTGTTTCTAGTAACTCCTCTAATTCTGAAATTCTAGCTTGTAATTTTGGATTTTCTGATTGTAGTTCCAAGAGTTGTCCTTCGGAGGATTGAAAAAAAGCTAGATTTGCTTCTAATTCACTAACTTTATTTTCATAGTCTTGAATTTGTGTTTGATAGGTGGTTTCTACTTCAGCAACTTTTTTATCTGCTTCTACTTGATATTGTTTACTTAAGGATGCAATTATTTCTTGTTTCCGAGGCTCAAAATCTCTTTCCGCAGTTTCTAAGGCTTTTCTAACCTCTTCATCTTTCTGAGTTGCAGATATTTTATCTTTATTTAAGACTAAATTAACCACAAACCCAATAATCCCGCCTATAATAGCACCTATAATATAATTCATTAATCATTCCTCCGTAATTTTCTATAAGAGTTTATTATCGTACTTTTGTTATTTTGATAGATCTATTCAGATCTAACAGTATTATATGGACAAATTTTATTTAGTTATCTTATTTTTATGAATTAAGTATTTTTACTTAGTTTTTTCGTAAGCGGCATATACTCCTTGAACGTTATACCAATTTAAGAAGATACGCGCTACTTCTAAAGCTAAGTTAGGTTTCCCTTGATTGATTAGCCATTTTAAAAGCGGTTTCAGGGTTTTCTCATTTAATGCACCCCTTAAGGATAAAACTCCCCATAATATTTTATGTATCCATGTCATTTGAATCATCATTTTTACTTCATAAGTGGGATGTTTTTGATAGAATAATACTCCCATTTTCCCCCTTTGAATTTCTTGCTCAATTAACTTGGGTATTTGTTCAATATTAAATGGTGGATGCCAATGATAACCTACTGCTTGGGGACATTTTATTAATTTTAAACCTAGTTTTTTTAACCTTACTCCTAACTCTAAATCCTCCCATCCATATTGCTTAAACATGGTGTCAAACAATCCTGCTTCTAATAACCATTTTTTGGCGATCGCCACATTACCAGTAGCAAAATAAGCGGCGGAAAAATCCGTAATTTTATAAGGTTCAGAAGTGGGATCATTAAAGTTAGAAGTATTAATTACCGCACCATAACTAAAAATACGGTTGCTATTAGCAGAATCTAAAGTTTGACTATGGGCTTGTAGGAAAGAAGATGTTACAACTAAGTCGCTATCAATAAAAATAATCCAATCTCCTAGGGCTTTTTGTACTCCTAAATTACGAGCAGAGGCTGCTCCCTTGTGATTTTGAGTATAAAGTTTAACGTGGGGTAAAAGATGTTTTGCGGTGGTTATCCATAGGATTGTTTCATCGCTTGAGCCATCATCTACTACAACAATTTCATAATCAGTAACTAAATCTGAGTTAAATTGCTGATTCTCCAAAGCAAGGAGACATTTTTGTAAAATAGGTAAACGATTATAAGTAGGAATAACAACACTAAAAAACACAAGTAAACCCCACGATAATTAGGAATTAGGAATTAGTAATTATTATTGTAATGGTAATAGACAATTTATTCATTGAATCATTTGATTAAATTTATCCATTTTCGATTTCTTTGGTTAGAATTGTTGTAAAAAACGAAGATCGCTATTGTATAATCGGCGAATATCATCAATTTTGTGTAAAATCATCGCAAAACGCTCAACACCTAATCCTGCAGCAAACCCACTATAAACTTCTGGATCATATCCTACCGCTTTAAGGACATTAGGATCAACCATGCCACAGCCTAACACTTCTAGCCATTTTCCTTGCCATTGTACATCAACTTCAGCCGATGGTTCAGTAAAAGGGAAATAACTGCCACGAAATAAAGTGGGTAAATCATCCCCAAACATTTGACGTAAAAACTCCTTAATTGTACCTTTTAAATCCGTGAAGGTTAAACCTTTATCGATAGCTAAAATTTCGATTTGATGAAAGACGGCAGAATGGGTTGCGTCAACGGTATCTCGTCTATAGACTCTCCCTGGTGCGATAATTCTTAAAGGTGGCTCATTTTTTTCCATGTATCTAATTTGTACTGATGATGTATGAGTCCGCAATAAATTTCCATCTTCAAAATAAAAAGTATCTTGCATATCTCTAGCAGGATGATCTTCGGGAGTATTTAAAGCGGTAAAATTGTAATAATCTCCCTCTATTTGCGGACCTTCTGCTATAGTATATCCTAAGCCTACAAATATATCTATTACTCGATCAATAGTACTTTGTAATGGATGAGACTTCCCTAATGAGTAACTAACCCCCGGCATTGTTACATCTAAGGTTTCAGCTAATATTTTCTGATTAATTTCTGCTTGTTGTAACTTATTTTGTCTATCAACTAAATTTATTTGTATTTCATTTTTGATTTCGTTGGCAACTGCTCCAATGCGAGGACGATCTTCGGCTGATAATTTACCCATTTCCTTTAAAATTAAAGATAATTCCCCTTTTTTGCCTAAATAACTCACTCTTAATTCTTCTAGCTTTTGTAAGCTGTCAGCAGTAGCGATGGCTTTTTGTGCTGATTCTGCAAGGGTTTGTAATTGAGATTCCATGTCCGTTGCCATAAGGTTATAATCTAGTTTTCGTTGTTAATTATCAAACATTCAGGTAAATTAATCAAATTTTAAACAACTATTTCAGTAAAACTATCATTGATTTTACCCCTTTAAATATTTATTAATTAATGATTAATATTAATTAAATTTTGTCTATTTATATTAATTTTTATGGTGTTAATGTAAGATAATTTTACAATTATTAAAATTAGATAATAAAGAGTATTTTAAGATAAAATAAAAAAAACGTAAATCTATAATATTAGGTTAAGTTAATCGTTTATGCCTTTACAAATTCTCGTAACCGATGATGATTTTACCATTCGGCGATTAATTAAAGATTGTCTTGAATTACATGGTTATTCCGTGATTTTAGCTTCTGATGGAGAAGAAGCCTTATCTTTAGCGAATAAATATCATCCTCATCTGTTAATTTCTGATATAAAAATGCCAAATAAAGACGGTTATCATCTAGTTAAAGAATTACGGGAAAATCCTAATTTTCGTCTATTACCAGTTATATTTTTAACTCATAAAAACACTACCGAAGATAAAATTCATGGCTATCAAGCTGGGGGTGATATTTATTTAGCAAAACCTTTTCAACCTAATGAATTAACGGCTATTGTACGTCATTTATTAGAAAAGACACAAATTATTCAATCAGAATTATTATTTACAGAAATTAATCATAATTATCCTCAACCAGTAAGTAATTTAATTACTAATAATCGAGATAAAATAGCAGAAAATAATATTTATTTAACTAAGAGAGAAATAGAAGTTTTAGAATTACTAATTAAAGGCTTATCTAATTTAAAAATAGCTAATAAATTGTACTTAAGTCCAAAAACAATAGAAAAATATGTCAGTAGTTTATTAAAAAAAACTAATTCTAATAATCGTACTGAATTAGCTAATTTTGTCTTTAAAAATAAAATACTTTAAAAATAAAAACCTAGTTAATTTTACTATTAAAATTGTCGAAAAAGCAAAAGATAAAATTACTCATTAAAGGTGTTTTAGGGTATTGTATATCTAAAATGTGATAGAATTTAGTCTTAATAACAATTTCAGAATATTTTTTTATTTCTTATATCTTATTTAAGATTGCTATTAAAAAAAAGTAAATTAAATGAAACTCAAATATGATTTAGTGGTTATTGGACTTACAAAACAAGCTATTTTTGCTGCAGAATATGCTGTAAAATTAGGTGCTAGAGTTGCTTTAATTTTTGACGATAATAATTCTTTAGAAGATAATTTTAGCTATTTAAAAGAAGAATATAAAAGTGATTTATTAAACTTAAATGGTAATATTAATCGTCAACAATTTTTAAAAGAAAAAGATAACCTTTTTACTAATAAATATTTGCCTAATTTGACATTATTAGGAGTAGATTTAATTAAAGATAAATGTCAATTTAGTCAGCAAAAAAAACTTGTATTGTTGACTAATAATCATGAATTAGAGTCTTCTTCTTATTTATTAGCTATGACTTTACAACAATTATTTCCTGAAGAATTATTAACTAATAAAGAAAATTATTTAACAATGGATAATCTAATTTCGCAGGAAATTGATATTGATTTACCAGATAATATCATAATTATTAGTAATGACATTAATGGAATTTATTTAGCTAATAAACTGAATAAAAATATCACTTTAGTAACCGAAAATAAACAACTTTTACCATCAGAAGATGAAAATATATCTTTTCAGTTACAACTAATTTTAGAAGGAAAAGGAATTAAAATTTATACACAATCTAATTTTAAAAATTTTGATTTTAATAATCGACAAAAATGGGGAGATAGTGTGATAATTACGAATAAAAAACTAGACTTAAATGTGGATAAAATTGGCTTAAAAAGTTTAGGTATAAATATTAATAAAGGAAAAATATCTGTCAATAAAAAATTGCAGACTTTCCACCCTCAAATTTATAGTTGTGGAGATTTATTAGGAGGTTATAATTTAGATAACATCACAGAATATGAAGTAAAAGTTGCCGTTAATAATGCTTTATTTTTTCCTTGGCAAGACATTAATTATAGTAAAATTCCTTATAGTTTAATGAATAATCCTTCTATTTATAGATTGGGATATACAGAAAAACAAGCAAAATTATTAATCGGTAATAATATCAGAATTTTACTTATTAATTTTACTTTAGAATCATCTTTAAGCCTAACTCAAAATGATCTATTTATTAAAATAATTATAGATAAAAATAACTATATATTAGGTTTTCATAGTATTGGATATGTCCTGGAAGAAATTTTAATAGCAATAACATTATTAAAGAGACAAGAAAAACCTTTTAACTATCTATTTGACGTTAAATTTAGTCAGCCTTCTTCATTACAAATAATTAAATATATTCAACAAGTATGGTTAGAAAAAAATAAAAGACAACATCAGTTTATAATGGATTTAACAGAAACTTTTTTTATTTGGAAAAAGTAATAAATTAAGTATGATTAATCAACAAAAAAAACAAGGTTATTTCATCGTTTTAGAAGGTATAGATGGTGCTGGAAGTACTACTCAAGCAGAGTTATTGCAACAATATTTTATTACGAAAGGGCAAAAAGTAGTTATAAGTCCTGAACCTTCTTCTGGTAAAATAGGAAAATTATTAAGAGAATTTTTAGCCCATCAAAATCATTTTAGCAATCAAGATTTATTTGATCAACAAATGGCTTATTTATTTGCAGCAGATCGTCATTATCACTTATATAATAATATTGATGGAGTGCAAAAACTTATTCAAGAAAATACTCACGTCATCACTACTCGATATTATTTTTCCTCCCTTGCTTATAATGCAAAAACCGAAAAAGATTTTCAATTTGTTAGTTTATTAAATCAAGATTTTCCTCCTCCCCATTTTCTTATTTATCTTGATATTCCCGTAGATATTGCTTTAAGTCGTATTAAAAATCGCAACACATTAGAGATTTATGAAAATCAAGAAAAATTAACCCTAGTAAAAGATAATTTTGAGAAAATTTTAAATAAATATAAGCATCCTTATTTAAGAATTGATGCCACTAAAATGAGAGAAAAAATACAGGAAAAAATTGTAGATTTTGTAATGTCAGAAAAACATTTTAATGATAATTTTCAACATTAAGATTATTATAATTATCTTTTATAATTAATAAGAGTTGGTTTTCATAATTGGAGAATTTTAGATACCTTTAATGATTAAATCCTAACGGATAGCTAACTGCTAATTAAATATAATTATTTCTCACGACTTTCCCATTGGTAAAATTACCATAATTGATTATTCACAAAGGATTGATAATTATTCTAAGTATTTATTCTTAGGGAAATGAGAAAAAAATCAAAAATAATGACACAAATTCTGATATATTCTTGAGAGAAAATCATATTAAAAATGATATACTGCTAAAAACTAAACATAAATTTTAAAATCAACTCAAAGGAGAAACATGGTATTAAATAAATTTTTTGGCAAGAAAAAAGAAACTTATTTTTTAGAAATTGAAACAAAAACTGACAGTGAATCTTCCCCAACAGTAGTAAATTCTACTTCAGAAATAGCAACTACTGAAGAAAAAGAAGCCATAGTCACAACAACGATTAAACCTCAAGTGAATATCAGTGACGATACACCTGAGTGGGTAAAAGCCATCAAAAATTATTCCCATCAAAGTAATAATACTTCCACTTCTGAAGGAGAAAATTTTGCGGGTAAATATGTTACTAATAGCGTAGCACAATCTCGTCGTCGTCCTGGTCCTAGTTTAGACGGTTTTAAAAGTATGGCATCAAAAATTGGTAAATAAAGAATAAAGAATTAGGAATTAAGGATTAAGAATTAAGGATTAAGAATTATAAAGATTTTCTCCATTATCAATTATTAAAAAATGTCTGATTCTTCTCTTAAAATTTTACTTAAAGATTTAAACTTTGTTTCTTATATAGAAGAAAAAGGAGTTATAAATCCTGAATTAGAAGGTAAAATTGGAATTTATGCTATTTTCAATGAAGATAAAATCTTAGAATATGTTGGTTATTCTCGTAACTTATTCATGAGTTTAAAACAACATTTAGTGAGACAACCCGATAAATGCTATTGGTTAAAATTTTATCTCATCCCGCGCCCCAGTCGGACTATTTTAGAAGAAATTCGGAGTAACTGGTTAACAGAAAATATTAATTTACCAAAAGGAAATAATGAAGAAGAAAATTTATGGATACAACCTATTGATGCTAAATTGACAATGACAGAGGAAGATAAAATTGAATATCAAAAAAATGATGAATTAGGCAAAATTAAATTTCTCAAAAAAATAGCAAGAAGGTTAGAAGAAAAAGTCAAACAAAAATTAGAAAATCGAAAAGTAACCATGGAAATTCGCTTCAATCCAAAATTGAAAGAAGATGGTTTATTAGATTTAAAATAGAAAAAAAAGACAATTGACGAGTAAAATAAACATCAACAACTTGTATATTTAATTAATTAGATAAAAATTATGTTTCGTCGCCTTTTTATTATCTTTACTATCTCAATCTTCTTTTTTCTCACCACTGGGATTTTTTCTCCTCCTGCTGAAGCACTTGTACAGATAAAAGTTACAGATATAAACTACAAAGAATGTCCCACAGGAGTAGGCGAAGGAAGTGTTACCAGTGGAGGAAGCGCCTTACCTGCAACTTGTTATTTAATTACAGGAAAGACTAACAATACATCAGGAAAAATTCTCTACGATGCTGATGTTTTTGGTAGAATTTACGATGCTAATAATGAACCAGTTCTACAAAATCGTAGCAGACTAGGTGCATTAGAACAAGTACCTATAGGAATGAGTGAGTTTGAGTTGAGAATTAGTGTACCATCAAATCAACCCACTCCTTTACAATTAAAACAATTTAAAGCAACAGGTTTTTCTAGCAAAGTTTATCCCACTTTCTAAATTACTCAAATAATAGAATTTAATAATTGAGGAATTAACTGTAAAACAAAAATAGCTAGAATTGCAGAAAAATCAATACCCCCTAATGGTGGTATAAAAGAACGAAATATATTAAGATAAGGATCAGTAATAGGTGCTAAAAATGAAATTATGTTACCTGCCCATTCAGTAGTTTGAAACCAACTTAAAAGAATTCTGGCAAATATTAGTATTAAATATAATTGAATAAAATTAGTTATAGTATTAATAACTAAATAAGTGATACTATCCATCGAATCAATATTACTCCATCTTGCATGGTAATTTTATCCTTTTTATCTTAACTTACATTTTACCTTAAAGATAAAGAGTCAGGAATTATTTGTTATCCATCATCAAGGTAAGTTTCATCGACTTTGATGGATATTTTTAATGTTTAATTTAAGTAAAATGCGTCTTATTAAAGAATTTAGGGATTATATATTTAAAATTAATAAAAATAACTCATAATTTTCCTTGCCTTTTGCCTTTCATCAAGTAAATATATAATTAATTTTGTTTACCTACTTAGGTTAACACTTATTTCTTCTTTCTATTTTTTTTCCTCTCTATTTCTTCTTTCTATTTT
>JAACUG010000072.1:8170-76650 GCA_009993045.1 Cyanobacteria bacterium CG_2015-22_32_23 | reverse complement strand
CTATTTTTTTCCTCTCTATTTCTTCTTTCTATTTTTTTCCTCTCTATTTCTTCTTTCTATTTTTTTCCTCTCTATTTCTTCTAACTCGTTACTTTTTTTCTATTTAGCCAAAAACACTGCATTCCCACAGATTTTCCCCCCCAATAATCTTCTTTCACACTATCGCCAATATACCAAGCATTTTCAGGTTGACAGTTATGTTTTGCTAAGGCTGTCAAAAAAATTTTATCCTCTGGTTTAGCAACTCCTGTTAAAGAAGAAATAGTGATTGTTTGAAAATATTGTCTTAAATTTAAGTTATCTAAAACATCATAAATTCGAGTATCAAAATTAGAGATAATTCCTAACTCAATTCCTTGTTTTTGCCATTGATTTAAACTAGGTATAACATCATCATAAATAACCCAAGGTTGACTGGTTTTAAAGTAGTTATAAAGTTCGATGAAAAAGGTATTAAAATCAGTAAAATCATTAATAGTCTCATTTTGATGGAAAGTTTTATAAGTCACATTTTGCCACCATTGAAATTCTAAATCTTTAATTTTTTCCTCATTTTCTTCCTCAAAAGCAAGGGGAGAAGAATTTTTAAAGGCTTGATAAAAATAATGATTAATTATTTCTGCTTCCCGATTTACTCCATACTTTTTCGCTAGTTTAGTATAAATATCACCAACACTATTTTTTACTCCAAAAATTGTACCTACCGCATCTAAAAAGATAACTTTAGGTTGATAATTAATGCTCATTTTTTAGTTTTTTTGACTTAATTTTTTTCCATAATTTTAAGATGATTTATCTTTATTTGAGTAATTTTGGACATAATAACCCTATTTTAGAAAAATTATAGCAGAAAAGGACGGGCTAAAAAATAACTACTGATAGTTTTAGCATCAATTTCATTACCAGTCATCGCTAATTTTTCAAACTCCGAAGGACTCATCAACACCACTTCAATATCCTCATCATCATCTTGTTTCGGTGGATTGGGTAACTTTTCCAACTCTTGGGCAAGGAAGACATAAATGTACTCATCAGAATATCCGGGTGCAAGGGCAAATTTTCCTAAATTACGCCATTTATTAGCACAATAACCTGTTTCTTCCCCAATTTCTCTTTTTATTGTTATTTCTGGCTCTTCTCCTAGTTCAATTGTACCAGCTGGAAATTCTAATAATCGATTTTTCACCGCAAAACGGTATTGACGCACTAACACTAATTGTCCATCATTGGTAACAGGTACTGCTAAAGCACCTCCTGGGTGACGAATACATTCCCATTCACCTTCTACTCCATTAGGTAATCTTAATTTATTGACTTCAAATTGAAACTTTTTCCCTTGAAAAAATAAACGGGATGCCAAAATTTCTGGTAATTCTTGGTTTTCTAACATATCATTTATAATAATTTTTTCCTTATTTATTATAATTAGTATATATTAATTCAGTACAGAGAATAGTTAGTTATTTTTCTCGACTTATTAATGGATTTGCTGTGATAATATTAACGGGATTAAGAGGATTTAAACGAGTATTTTTACCGATAGCTAAAGACTTCGATATTTGTAAATTAGTAATCTCATAATGCCAGTTATTTTTTTTTAACCATTGCAAGGCTTCGTTTAAGTTTTCTATGGTGGCTAAAGCAATCACTATTTTTCCTTCATCATTTATTTTAGTTTTAATTATCTCTAATAAATTTGTTAAATTACCTCCATTACCACCAATAAAAATACGATGAGGATTAGGTAAATTATTAATTATTTTTTCAGCATAATCATGAATCACTTGTATATTATTTACTTGGAATCTTTGACAATTTTCTTTAATTAAAGTCACTCCCATAGTTGTTTTTTCTATAGCATAAATTTTACTACTATTTATCAATCTAGCTATTTCTATTGATACACTACCAGTACCAGCTCCAATATCCCAAATTATTTGTTTTTCTTGTAAAGCTAATGCTCCTAATATCATTAATCTTACCTCTTTTTTTGTTATTAATCCCTCTTGATCTGGAAAAGTTTTAAAAAGTTTATCACATAATCCTATTAGCGGTAATTTCTCTAAATCTAGGGTAAAATTATTAATTTCTTTTCTCACTAAAACCACCATATTTAAAAGGGAGATAAGGTTTAAATTAATACTGTCTTCTTTTTCTATTTTTGTTATTTTTTCTTCTTGACTTCCTAAATTTTCACATAACCAAAAATCATAATTAATTGATGACTTTAGTTGTTGATATATTTGCCAAATAACTAAAGGATTATTTTCTTTATCTGTTAATATCGCTAGTTTTTCATAACTTTTTTTTAATTCCTTGATTAATAAGTCAATTTCTCTCCCATGAAGACTAATAAATTTTGCATCTTGCCAAGGGATTTTTAATTTATTAAAAGCTAATTGTACACAACTACTATGGGGATAAAATTCTAATTCTTCCCATAAAAAGTTATTTAATAATATTCTACCAATTCCAAAAAATAAAGGATCTCCTGTAGCTAATATTACTATATTTTCTCCTTTTTTTTGATATTTTTTTATCCCATTAATTACTGTTTCTAAGTTATTAATTACTTTCTTTTTTGCTCTATGATTACTAAAGTATTTTAAATGGCGATCGCCACCGATTAAAACCGTAGCTTGATTAATAATTTCTAAGACAGAATCAGTTAAACTTTTTTTACCATCTAAGCCAATACCGACAATTTTAATAATCATTAAGAATAATTGATAGTTGATAATTTATTTTAAATTACTAATTTTTAAGAATGATTTACCCAGTCTAAATCAAGATAATTAATTTTAGCATAAGGCTCTAAAGATTGTAAAATATTAACACCATAACTACGATAATTAACTCGATTATCTAATAATGCTATAACTCCTTGATTTTTTCTAATAGAAATAGTCGCTTGTTGTAAAAGTTTAATAGCAGATGGTAATAAATAAAAACGAAACCAATCTTTCTTCTGATTTTTATAATGAGTAACTTGTGCGGAAATTAGAGGATTTTCTAAGGGTGGAATTGGTAAAGTAGCAAAGATTAATAATATTGGTGTTAGCAATTGAGATTGATAATTTAACCAAAATTTTATATCACAAACAAGAATACTATTTTTTCCTATATTTAAAGAATTTAACTGCACTCTTGAGCCGAAATAAGCGGCTAAATTAGAAGTAATTTGCCCTTGTAAAGGTACATCATCAATAATAACAATAATGGGATGATGATTAATTTTTATACTGCTAACTAAGGCTAAAATTTCTTGAGTAACTCTACTTTGAAACTCTGGATTATTAGGGAAAGGAAAGTTATGAGGAATATAGAGTTTAAGATGTTGACTTTGTATATCAAAAGAAAATTTTAAACAAGTAAAAGTATCTAATTTTAATCCTAAATATTCACAATAATCTACAGGATATTTGTTTTGTTCTAAATAATTAGATAATAAAATTAAAGATTTATTCTGCCAAATATTACTAATTAAAGATTTCAACTCTAAAGGAGAGGATTTGAGACTAAAAGAACCTTTTTCTCTATGGGTAGTAAAATAATTAATATACTTATCATTTTGAGCTAAAAATAGTTTGAGATTTATAAATTTTTGGCAGATTTCGCTATTTTCTATTTGTTGATGAAAGACATTATATAAATTATCAATAATAATAATTTCTTCCTCCTCTAGCAAATAACTATTATCAGGATTTTTAGGATGGCTATAAATTGATTTAGTTAATTTTGCTAAATTTTCTCGAATAATATTTTGATATTGGGGAAACAATAACTGTAAACTATACCAGTCTTGAAAAGTTATTTCTTGAGTCAAATATTGAGTAATTATATCAGGCAAATTTTCTGCTTCATCAATAATAGTAATGATGTCATTATCAAATAAATTATTAATAACTAAATTTAACCAATCATCATAACTAATAACATATAAAATAGATTTTTTAGCGAGATTTTGTTGATACTCAGTAGTAACAATTTTTGTTGTATTTAGCCATTGTTGTAAGAAAGGTATTTTTTCTTTAACTAATATTGATTGAATTTCTTTTTTTACAACGATAACAACCGAAACAGAAGACAATAAAACAGGAGTTAAATAACTAGGATAATACTGTAGATAATTTACCCCAGTTTGAATAATTGTTGATTTTCTTAATCTTATCCCACGAGCAACTATTCTCGCCATGGTTAAATTATGTATCCAATCCCAATGTGGTTTCTGACGCAAAAATTTTTTAAATTCTAAATGTACTTCTACTTCTAACATTACTAATTGGTTATATAATTAGTTAACAAGTAACTATTGTTTTAATTCTCAAATTTTAACTTTGATTATTCACTGTTATGAGAAAATAAGTAAAGTTATAGTTTAATCAAAATCATAGGAAATATCATTAATGGCTAAAATTGAATTTGCCAAAGGCATAGTAGAAGAATCTATCCCTGATGTTAAGTTAACTCGTTCTCGTGACGGTAGCAATGGTACTGCAACATTTCGTTTTGAAAGTTCAAAAATACTAGACGGCGGTAACACTCAAGAAGTTACAGGAATGTATTTGACCGATGAAGAAGGAGAATTGATCACTCGTGAGGTAAAATGTAAATTTATCAACGGTGAACCTAAAGCTATAGAAGCAATTTATTTAATGAAATCTCCTCAAGAATGGGATAGATTTATGCGTTTTATGGAGCGCTACGCTGAAGAAAAAGACTTAGGTTTTACTAAATCTGAATAGTAATTAATAATTCATAATTGACAATTAACAATTAATATTTTTCATCATTTTATCCTGTTCTAATTTTTAACATATAACGGTCATAAATTATTTATAAAATTATAAAAGTGACTAAATTTTCTCGAATTTTTTATTGTTTATTGTCATGCCTATTCCTCATCAATATTCTCAGATAAATAGTGTTAATTGTGCCGTTATTACCGTCAGCGATACTCGCACTTTTGAAACAGATATGAGTGGTAAAATTGCCCAAAAAATGTTGATTAATGCTAATCATAAAATTATTCATTATGAAATTATCAAAGATGAGTCATTTCAGATAAAATCTTTATTGATAAATTTAGCTTCTAATAAAGCATTAAACGTCATTATTTTTTCAGGGGGTACTGGTATTTCTTTAAGGGATAATACCTATGATATAATTAGTGAAATGTTAGAGAAAACCTTATATGGTTTCGGGGAAATTTTCCGTTATTTAAGCTATCAAGAAATAGCCTCAAGAGCTATAGCATCAAGAGCAACAGCAGGGTTGTATAATGGTAAAATAGTCTTTTCCTTACCCGGCTCTCAAAATGCAGTTAAATTAGGTTTAGAAAAACTAATTATACCAGAATTAACTCATTTAGTTGAGCAAATAAATAAAGGTTAGTTTAATATGTTTAATAATGATTTAGAGTCTTTGAAAATCGACGATAAAAAATTACTTAAATTTCAGGAATGGTGTATCAAAAATAAA
Source organism: Cyanobacteria bacterium CG_2015-22_32_23 (assembly GCA_009993045.1). GTDB lineage: Bacteria > Cyanobacteriota > Cyanobacteriia > Cyanobacteriales > Cyanobacteriaceae > Geminocystis. The sequence continues at coordinate 71,169 of JAACUG010000072.1, read as the reverse complement.
GTTGACTACCTAGTTATTATTGAAAAACTAATTGATTCTTGCCTAGAAAATAATCAAGTTATTCTTAATAGTATTATTTATCAAAAAGAGGAGGTTAATTTTGAAGACAAGATAAGTATTCTCATTAATAAATCTCTACAACCAATCCTAGATAGAATCGAAAAATTAGAATCCCAATTAACACCAACAAATGATTCTTTTTCTTCTCAACATAATCTTAATACTTTATCCCCACAAATACCTGTAAATATATCCCAAGAAGAAATTAGTAAAAGAGTTTATTTACCTCGTCAAGAAGTATGGCAAAGACTAAAAAAAACTGAGTATATAAAATACTCTGGTTATGATAGTTTTTTAAAAGCAAAAGGTGATCAACTTATAGAATATGGTATCTTTTTTGATGAAGATAAAAAACGCTTTTATATTATTGACAATTAGTTATTATTTGCATTCCTTATTTCTTTCTAATTCCCGTTTCCTTTCTAATTTCTAACACCTGAAGCCTGATACCTAATTATTTTAAATTCCATAAATTTTCATAATTAATAAAGGCACTATTAGAGTTAAAGTTATAGTCAAAGGTAAGCCAAGACGAGTATAGTCTAAAAATTTATAACCACCGGGGGCATATACCATTGTATTTGTTTGATAGCCGATTGGTGCTAAATAACTATTAGAAGCGGCAAAAGTTACTACATACATAAAAGATAAAGCATCATAACCCATACTTTCTGCTATTTTAACCGCAATAGGAATCATTAAAACCACTGCTGCATTGTTAGATAAAACTTCCGTCAACATAGAAGTAGCAAAATAAAGTAATACTAAAATCCAATACCCTGACAAATTACCACCAACTAATAATAATTTATCTACTAACCATTGATTTGTGCCTGAATTATCCATAGCTACTCCTAGGGGGATTAATCCTGCTAATAAAAAGATAATATCCCATCTCACTGTGCCATAAATTTCTCCGGGTTTGAGACAACCAGTAATTACCATTAAAATAACTCCTGTTAAACTAGCGCTTAAAATGGGAATAATATCCAAAGCAGAAATTAAAATTACCCCCATAATAATAGTTAAAGAAATTAAAGCTTTATCTTGTCTTAAACCTTCTCTATTTTTTTCTTCTAAAACTAATAATTCTCTGGTAGTTTGTAAACCAATAAAACTCTCTTTTGGTGCTTGAATTAATAATAAATCACCGAATTTTAAAGTAACTTTTCCTAATCTTTCCCTAATTAACTCTTGCCCTCTTCTGATAGCTAAAACTGTACAATTATAACGTTGACGGAAGCGTAAATCTTTTAAAGTTGCACCAATTAAACGAGAATTAGATAATATTAAAACTTCTGCAATTTTTTCTTCCTCATTATTATTTTCTTTTTCTAAATTAGTAGAATTAAATTTAAAATCAGCTAATATTTCTACTCCTCTTTCATCCTTAATATTAAGTAAATTATTACGACTTCCTCTTACTAATAAAATATCCCCTAATGCTAAAACTTTATCAGCTAAAGGGGGTGGAAAATGCTCATCATTACGGATAATTTCTAAAATATCTAAGTCAAATTTTCGTTGAATCTCACTACTGCGTAAAGTTTGCCCAATTAGGCTAGATTTAGGAGGAATAATCATCTCACTCACATATTCTTTTAACTCATAATCCTCACTGAAAGACTCTCCTCCTGCTGGTTTTCTTGAGGGTAAGATTTTAGGTGCAGCTAAAGAAATATAAATTAAACCAATTAGAAATACGGGGATTCCTAAAGCGGTAAATTGAAAAATACTAAATTCTTTATAACCTAATTGTACCGCAATACCACTAGCTAAAATGTTTGTAGAAGTACCTAAAAGAGTAATTAATCCCCCTAATATGGTTAAAAAAGACATGGGAATTAATAACTTAGAAACAGAAATTTTTGTTTGTTTACTCCACTGCTCAACAATGGGTAAAAAAATCGCTACCACTGCGGTATTATTAATAAAGGCACTAATAGGTCCAATAATCATTCCTAAGGTAAAAATTTGTTGACTAGGATTTTTTCCTCCAAATTTTATTAACCAATCCCTAACAGTATTTAAAATTCCAGTTTTAGTCAATCCAGCGCTAAGAATAAACATCGCCATAACGGTGATAGTAGCAGAATTACCGAAGCCAGAAATTCCCTCACTAGGAGAAACTAACCCTAAAAGCATCAATACCACCGCTACGGATAAGGAGGTTAAATCCACTGGTAACCATTCGGCGATAAAGGCAATTAAGGCAACAATCAAAACAGTGATAGTCAAAAAGATAGGGGATATATCCATTGGTTAAAAGTTAGGAGTTTATAAACAGATAAGAGACTTAATGAGTAAGTAGGCAAAATTAATTGTATGTTTACTTTCTTAAAGGCATTCAGACAAAAAACAACGAAGATTATTAGTTATTTTTATTAAAGTATATAATTCCTAAATGCTTTAATACTTATAGGTTTCTATCATAATTATCGAAGTTTCTTTGTTTTTAAGTTAATATGATTTTAACTTGAGATACAATCTTATCCTATTCTTGATTAATTTACAGAAAATTTTGACTATCTTTTTTTTGTTGTAAAATTTGTAAGGCTTTTTTGATGTCTTGAGTTTTATTTTTATTAACTACTAACGTTGCATTCCCTTCTCTAACTATCACGACATCTTCTAAACCGATGGTCATAATCACTTCTTCTTTTTGGTTATTATAAATAATGGAGTTTTTTGTGTCTTGACTGATATGATTTCCTATCACTACATTACTATTTTGAGGAGTTAACATTCTTTCTAAAGCATTCCAATCCCCTAAATCATCCCAACCAAAATCCGCAGGAATTACATAAGCAAGGGTAGTTTTTTCCATTAAGGCATAATCGATGCTAATTTTGGCTAAATCTTCATAGGCTAATTTTCCTTTCTCCTGTAACGGAATTAAAATTTGTGGTGCATAATTAGCTAATTCTTTTAAAACAATTTCTGTCTTAAAAATAAACATTCCACTATTCCAACTATATCTACCTGTAGCAATAAATTCTTTAGCTGTTTTTTCGTTAGGTTTTTCCGCAAAGCGACTTACTTTATATATCGGCAAATTATTAATTTCTGCTTTTTCTTTTCCTTGCTCAATATAACCATAACCCGTGCTAGGATAATCTGGTTTAATGCCTAATGTCACAATAGCATCATTAGCTATGGCAAAATTGATGGAAGCGTTAATTATTTTTTCAAATTCATTTTGATTACCAATATAATGATCGGCAGGGAAAAAGCCGATAATAGCATCTTCACCATAACGAGATTTAACCTCTAAACTTGCCCATGTAACCGCAGGTGCGGTATCCTTACCTATAGGCTCAACTAAAATGTTATCTACGGGTAAAAAAGGTAATTGTTGTTTAACTCCTTCAGCTAACAACTCCGAAGTAATAACTAATAAGTTTTCCCAACCATTTGCCAAAGATAATAAACGATTAGCCGTGTTTTGCAATAAACTTTTTCCGCTACCATCGAGACAAAGAAACTGTTTTGGATTGTGTAGTCGGCTAAGAGGCCAAAATCTTTCACCTTTTCCTCCAGCTAAAATAACTGGTACAAATGTTGTTGTCATAATTTTTTTCCCAATAAAAGAGATAATAAGTAAACAATTAATCAAAGATTATGCTATCAATATTAGAGATCAAAACCGAATAAATTAATGGTGAAATTGAAAAATAAATCCGCTAGTCAATCTCATAACTCTAAAGGCAAAAGAAAATCTACCTCGAAAAAACCATCATCACCGTTATTTCAAGGGTTTATTTGGGGAGGATGTTTCACTGTCACTGCCGCTATTTCTGGTTTTATTGGTATGACTGTTGCTTTAAAAAGCCCAATTTCTATCGATATTAACCCAGTTTTAGAAAAACTCCAAGGCTTCAAAAATTTTGGTTTAAGTTCTCTTTTTGCGCAACAATTAAAAGAACCTGTTAATATTTTAGTGATGGGTATTGATCGAGTGGCTGATAGTAAACAAAATCCTGAAATTCGTTTTTCTGGACGTAGTGACACAATGTTATTAGTACGTTTCGAGCCTCAAGATCATTCCTTGAAAATTCTTTCCATCCCCAGGGATAGTCGTGTGAGATTACCTAACGGTAGTTATGATAAAATTAATAGCGCTAATGCCATAGGTGGTATTCCTTTTACCAAAGAAGTTATTGAAGGAAATTTAGACGGTATCACCATTGATAAATATATTCGAGTTACCACCAACGCCTTTAAAGATTTAATCGATTTAATGGGCGGTGTTGAAGTTTATGTGCCTATGGATATGCGATATACTGATCAAACTCAGGGATTGTATATTGATTTAAAGGAAGGAAAACAAACTTTAAATGGTAATCAAGCTGAACAATTTGCTCGTTTCCGTCATGATAACCTAGGAGATATTGGTAGAGTTCAAAGACAACAAATACTCTTAAAAGCATTGCGAGAAAAATTACAATCTCCTCAAGCAATGTTTAAAATTCCTCAAGGATTAAAATTATTACAACAAGAAGTTGATTCAGATTTAACCCAAGAAGAAATCTTTAGCCTTGTGGCTTACAGTTTAAGTTTAGATAAACAGGATATTCGGATGGTCATGTTACCCGGTAGAGCTAGTTATCCTACAGAATATCGCCTTAGTTATTGGCTAATTTCTGAGGAAAATAAATCTCAAATAATTGAAAAATTCCTCACTTCTGAATCTTCTTTACCTGAAAATAACCAATCTTCTCAAAATATTAGAATAGCCATTCAAAACTCAACATCTAATCCTGAATTAGCGAAAAAATTAGCCTTATTTTTAGAAGAAAATCAATACCAAAATGTTTATATTTCTAATAATTCTCCTTATCCCACTTCCGTGACAAAAATTATTGTCCAAAAAGGGGATTATGAGTCTGCAAAAACTTTAAAAAATCTCCTTAATTTTGGTGAATTAGAATCTTCTTCCACAGGAGATATTGACTCGGAAATTACCATCCGTGTAGGTGATGATGCGGAAAAATTACTCTTTGATGATAGCTTTGTTAAATAATAAGAGTATGCTTATAAAAAATGAAACTTGGCTCTACACTTTCAATAGGATAAATTATGTCTAAAAAAAGGTGTCAGGTATCAGGTATTAGGTTAAATTCAAACTGTTAATTTATAATAATTGCATTTTTAAAATACTTAAAGCCATACTGATTAAAGTTTACATTAATTATTTTCTATTAATTTGTCATAACTACTGTAGGAAAGCCTGAAACTTTTATTAGTAAAAAAGCTAATGTTTACTATCAAACCTAAAACCTGATGTTTACCTATATTATAAACAAGCGAGAATAGTTTGCTCAATAGATTCTGATAAGGCTTGTAAATGGTATCCTCCTTCTAAACCAAAAACAATTTTTTTTGTTACTTTTAAACAATATTTAGTTAAGGTATAATAATCTTGTGGAAATAAGGAAACTCCAGCTAAAAAATCATCATGATTAGCATCATATCCAGCACTAATTATTAACAAATCAGGTTCAAATTTGCTTAGAAAAGGAATCACTTTTTCTTGAAAATATAACTCATATTCTTTAATAGTACTTCCTGCTAATAAAGGAATATTTAACACATTATTATAATAACCTTTATCTGTTTCTTTTCCTGTACCCGGATAATAAGGATATTGATGTAATGAACAATAAATTATATTTGGATTATCAGCTATAATTTCTTCTGTACCATTCCCATGATGTACATCCCAATCTAAAATTGCAACTTTTTTAACACCTTTTTGAGTTAAAGCGTAGTTAGCCGCAATGGCAGCATTAGAAAATAAACAAAAACCCATACCTATATTACAGGTAGCATGATGTCCAGGAGGACGTGCTAAAATGAAGCAAGGTTGATTTTCCCTTAAAACTAAATTAACCCCATCTAACCACGCACTAACCGCTAGTAAAGCCACATCATAGCTTCTTGCAGAAACAGGGGTATCTTCATCTAACTTCCCTCCCCCTCTTTTTGCTATGGTTTTAACTCTTTCAATATAATTGCTATCGTGGATTTTTTCTACCCATGAAAATGCAATACTTTCATTTACAGCCGTAGGTTCTTGCCATTGTAATTTATCCTTCAAAGAAGAATTTAATAGCTTTTGTCGAATAGCCACCAACCTTTGAGGTGATTCGGGATGATACCTACCAGTTTTATGCTCTAAAAACTGCTCGGAAAAAATAAGGTTAAACATAAGCAGTAATAAGGTTTTAATGGTATTAATTTTAACATTTTGAGAGTAATTTTGACTAAAGTATTGACAAAAATTAAAACATGGTTTATATTCATTACCAGTGGGGAGTGAACCAAAAAGAGAGTCGAGACGAAACAAGGAAAGTCGTCGATTCTCTTTTTGAACAAAACAGATAAATTATCACAAAAAAACCCTACTCCGAAAAACAGAGCAAGGCATCTAAAGATAAAGATTTTTTAAATTAATTAGCCGTTTGACTAGCAAACATTTCTTTCAGTTTACTTAACTCATTTGCCCAACGAGGATCTGGTTGTACTGAATCAGATACAGAGATAGTTCTATCTGTTTTAGTTTTATTGGGAGTTTTCTTAGCTTTTTTAGCTTTTTTAGGGGCTTCTCGGCGAGTTGGTTTAGCGGTTTCTACTTCCAACGCAGCAACATTTTCTCCAGTGGATTCAGTGTCACTAGCTTCAACATTATCGGTTTTTTCCCCTTGATTTCCTTGCTCTGTTTCCCCAGATTCTCCTTTAGTGCGTGGTAATGCTTTTTCAATCAATAAGATAAAATCAGCACCGTTTTCGTCTTTAAAAGGTTCTCCATTGTAATAAAAAACTTGCTCGTTATATTTACTAATAAATTCGTCAGCATTTTCATCGGTGGGCACGGTAACAAATCCAAAACCACGACATTCATTTTTTTTACGTTCTTTAATTAGTTTAGTGGTAAAAGAGGGTTCAAATTCACTGAACATTTTTTCAAAGCCTTCTTTTTCTAATTCTGCTTTAGGTAATTTGACATATAAACGTACTGACATCGAGTTTTCCTCCCGTTTTTTATATTTGATTATTTTTCTTAAGATTTATAAAGTTATCACAGATTAACTCTTATTTTTCACCACAAACTAGCTAGTCAAACCTTTTAATGGAGTAACTAACTCTATATCTTTGATTTTATAATTTGTCTCACCATTAGAGGAAGACTTTAAGATCATTGACTGCTGTGCTATCAATTTTATTATAAGAATTTAATTTGATTTTTCTTTAATGGAGAATGTTATGGGTTATATCTATTGCTTAAATATTATCACAACTCTAACTTTTTGTTAACTTTTGTTATGATTAATATTGATAAATTTTTTTAATACCTAAATTTACTAAACAATAATAGGTATTTATACTCATTGTTCAAAATGAGCAGTTTATCAAATTCTGCTGTGATATTCATTAAAGTAGTTATTTTAGATAAGGAAAGTCTCATAGCTTACCAATAAATAAGAATAACAAGTTTTAGTCCTAAAGTAAAGGAGAATCTAAGATTATGTCTAATTCAATGGAATTATCTCTTGAACAACAATTTAATTTACGTTCTTTTCAATCTCAGGTAGCACAAATGACCAGAGAACAAGCAACGGATTTTTTAGTTAAATTGTATGAGGAAATGTTAGTTAGAGAAAATATGTATAAAGATGTGCTTAAACATCAATGGGGTTTAGAATAATCTTCCATGATTATATCTGAGTTTGGCCTCCTTCTCTTGCTTAGTTCTGAGGGAAAAAAGCTGGGGATGTCGGGGTTTATTTTAAAAAATATTTCCTTTGTCAGTTAATGTTAATTAGAGTATTTTTTCTTGAGTAACTTCATAATGTTATACAATAATCTAAAAGTAGATTAACATCAAGATTAAATGCAAGCCTCTGAGACTAAATTACAAGAAATTATTGAAGGTACAAAACAATATGTTATTCCTTTATTTCAGCGCTCTTATAGTTGGGAAAAATCTCATTGGGAATTGTTGTGGGAAGATATTATAGAACTTTATTATAGTGATAATTTATACCCTCATTTTATGGGTTCAATTGTGACAATGCAAACGGAATCTTTACCCGAAGGTGTCACTAAATTTTTATTAATTGATGGGCAACAAAGATTAACTACTATCTTTATTTTGTTAGCTGTTTTAAGAGATAAAGCTACTTCTTTAGATAGTCTTCAATTAGCGGCAGAAATTAATGATCGTTTTTTGGTAAATGCTTATAGTAAAGAATCAGATTATTTTAAATTAAATCCGACTCAAGTTGATAGAAAATCTTTTTATAATATAGTTAAAAGAGAGTCAAATATTGACAAAAATATTAATAATATTAATGATTGTTATTTATTCTTTGAAAAGAAAATTAAGCAAAGAAAAGATTTAGAAATACAGAAAATAAAAAATATTATTTGTAATAGCTTAATTGTGGTAAGAATTTTATTAGGTAAAGATGATAATCCTTATCTGGTATTTGAAAGTCTTAATGCTAAAGGAAAGCCATTAACTCAAGCTGACTTGATTCGTAATTATTTCTTTATGCAAATAAATGAGGATGAACAAGATTTAATTTATCGTCAATATTGGCTACCTATGCAACGTCTTTTAGGGGAAAATTTAACGGATTTTATTCGTCATTATTTAACAAAAAATGGAGTTATTATTAATCAAAATGAGATTTATTTTTATCTTAAGAATAAGGTTAATAGAGCTCAAACACTTTCTTATTTAAAAGACTTATTTAGATTTAGTAAATATTATGCTATTATTCTTAATCCAACTTTAGAAGAAAATCCTTTAATCAGAAAATATTTATATCGTCTTAAACGTTTAGATGTTAAAACTGTTTATCCTTTTATTTTGAATTGCTATCATGGATGGAAAACTAATTTTATTAATGAAGAAGAGTTAATTAATATTTTTAAAATTATTGAAAATTATCTTTTACGAAGATTTATTTGTAATGTTCAAACTAGAGGATTAAATCGTATTTTTGCAACATTATATTCTCAAATAAGGAAAGAAATTAATTTATCTTCTCGTACTTTTTTACAACAATTAAAGTTAAGTTTACAAAATCAAAATTACCCTCAAGATGATGATTTTAAAACTAGATTAATGGAAGTAAAACTTTATGGTGGCAATCGTTCAGAAAAAGCTAAACTTATTTTAGAGTCTTTAGAAGAATCTTTCGAGCATAAAGAAAAAGTATCTTTTGATAATCTAACTATTGAACATATTATGCCTCAAACTTTAAGTGATTGGTGGAAAAATTATTTAGGTGAAGATTCAGATATTACTTATAATTTATTGATACATTCTTTAGGCAATTTAACTTTAACTGCTTATAATTCTGAACTTTCTAATGATACTTTTATTAATAAACAAAAAGCCTTAAAAGAGAGTCATTTAGAGTTAAATAAATATTTCACTACCGTTAATTATTGGCAAAGAGAAGACATAGAAAAAAGGGCAAGATTATTAGTTGAAAAATGTCTTAAAATATGGTCATATTTTGGTGATAAATCTCAACCTGTTTTAATAAAAAGTAACGTTACGGGTACTATTCCTAAAATTTTACGACTTTTTGGAGAGGAATATTCTGTCAAAAGTTGGCGAGATGTTTTAGAAACGACACTAAACATTTTAGCAGATTCTGAACCAGAAAAATTTAAAGAAATAATGGAGCAATTTCCTCGTTTTTTGGCATGGGATGAGAAAGATTTACGCTGTAATCGTCAACTTAAAAATGGTGCTTTTGTTGAAGTTCAATTATCTTCAAAAGACATTTATTCTTTCTGTCAAAAAGCTATGGAAACTGCTGATTTATCTTCGGAAGATTGGATAGTAGAAACTATTGATTTATCGTAAAATTCTTTTTAATTACTGAAAAAAAATTAAATAATTACCCAAAAAAGAATACCAAAAATAATTGTTGAAAAATGTTGCGGAAATAATGTTTTAATGGATTGACGAGAAATTTTTTGACTGAGAATAACTGCGAGGATAACACCGAAAATAATGGTAATTCCTTGTAAAAATGTAATAACGGCAGGATGAGCCACAAAAATCGGTAAACTACTACCATCTAAGCCAAAAGTTGCCCAAGCTACTGGTAAAATTCTCCCAGCTTCTCCTAAACCTAAATGTAGATAGTAGGCTAAATTTGCACACAACACTAAGGGTAAATAACCATAGGCTAATTCCATAAAACCACGACATTGTATATTTTTAACTTGACAAATTAACTTTATAATGCTGTACCCCATCAAGGGTAAAATCATCGGTAAAATTAAAACGGCGATCGCCATGGCTGAATGTAGCCAAAATTGAGTCAAATCTAAGGATAAACGGAAAAAGAGATTAATTTCAGGCAATTTATGCAGAAAAACGGCATTTAATAGGAGAAATAATAATGCTACTTCATAATTACGAGGTTGATGAGTTGTCCATAATTCAATAGCAGGAGGGCGAAGATTAAAAGTGACTGAGCGATGGGGACAGGCTTTTAAGCAAGTCATACATAATACACAATCTCGATTATCCTGCAATTGCGCTGGATGGGAGTATAAAGGGCAACCAAGGGTTTCTAATCCTTCTCCTTTTTGCACTCCACCTTTATAGCATTGATAAGTAGTACATTCTGCGGAACAAGTTCCCTGTTGGGCTCGTAATTCCGTCATGGAAAGTTTAGCAAACATACCATTCATGCCTCCGATGGGACATAAATAACGACACCAGAAGCGTCTTTCAAAGATAGTTGAACAGATCATAGCTCCTGCGGTAATCAAGAGTAATAACCAAGCAGAAAGATAGGCAGTGTTAGGTAAATTCCAAAGCTCTTCCCATAATATAATCAAGGTGAATAATCCAAATAAAAACCATCCCCCCCATTTTTCAGCTTCTTGTCTGGGCCATGATTTTAATTGTCTAGGGAATAGCCATAAAGAAATTTTTTGTGTAACTTCCCCATAAATCATAAAGGGACAAAAAGAACACCACAACCTACCGACAAAAGGAAAGGATACTAAAATTAAAGGCCACCACCATGCCCAAAAAAGGTTAAGAGCGAAGTTTTCCTGACGATTTTGTGGGGCTAAAAATAAAATTCCGACAATAAAAGCAAAAATGATTAAAGTAAAGGCATAATTGATACGATCTGGATACCAAGGACTTCGGAGAAAACTACGCAATTTAGGATAGGCATTAAGTAAATTAAACCGAAATTGTTGCTTTTTATTGCGAGATTGCCAGATAATTTCTTCCGTTAATTCATTACAACCAGAAAGTTGTACCATCGCCCTTTCAATGAGGTTTTCTAATTCTCGTAAATTATTGGGAAAATCATAGCCTTGAAGTCGGCGTAAGGCTTCAGGAGTTATTTTTGGTTTATTAACTCTGCGGTTACGGGAAATTAAACTGATATAGTAGTTTACTTGATCTTCTAAATCAGCTTTTCTGACTCGTAAAGGAGGCACTTTAATTAAATGAGTGACGGTATTATTAATTTTAGCAATGGCTTTTTCATTAATAAATATGAGACGAGCTTGACAGATTTTGACTGATTTATTACTATTATCAGAGCGATTAACAGGGGTATAAGTTTTATGTTTTAAAAGTTGTAAAATGTCATCATTTAATTCTGGCGGTAAATCTTGAATATTATTAAAAATTAAAGTACCGTTTCCTAATGCTTCAATTAAACCTAATTTTCCTCCTTCTCGTCCAAATAATTCTGCTCCACTAGCTTGTAATTTTGCGCAATTAACTTTTATAATAGGCTCTCGGCGATCAGGCGAACTATAATGAATTAAAGCCGCTAGGTTATCTTTTTCTAATCCTTGTTCACCAAAAATTACAACTGGTTTACGATCTTCTGTGGCATTTTTTACCTGTTGTCTGATTCTGACGGCATAGCGACTTTTGCCAACAATTCCTCGTTTGGCTTTGGTAATTAAATATGGTCGTAATATGGTTTGTCTTTCTTGCTCAAAGCTCAATTGAGAAGATAAGTTAGCAACTTCTTGGGCTAATTTTTGGGTAAATATTTGACTAATTTGCGGATATTGTGCCACTAATTTTTGAATATTGACACTAGAAAGATACCATAATTTTACTTGAGTTAAACTTTTAATGGTATTTTTTGCTGGTTGTTGTAATAATAATTCTTTGAGATTAATTATTGAACCTGAAATTAAACAATAATTTTCGTTATTTCCTTGAGTTTGAAGTTGACCTTCTTCTACAATATATACTCTTTCAATGGGTTGATTTTCTGTAGTGATGATTTCATTTTCCCCAAAAGAAATTTTTTCCAATAAAGATGCGATCGCCCTGAGAATTTCATCTGATAAAATACCGATAGCGGTAGATTCTTTTAACCAAGTCAACAACTGGGCAAGGTTTTTCATTAGTTAGTTCACTTTTCAACGGTTTTTTTTATTTTATCTTAAACTGAGATCTTGCACCAGAACAAAAATACTTAATACTCTAAAGTGAGGTAATCAATTTTATAGCGGTTAGTATCAATTCTGAAACTCATTACTCATTACTTCTTACTCATTACTCCTCCTAACCAGTCAATGGGGTGCAAGATATGAGTTAAAATCTATTGGCTTCTTGTAAAAATGATAGTACTTAAACTAATGGGTTTATCGTTAATAATATGTCCATATAAAAAAATTCTTGCCAATCTATTTTGATTATGACTCTCCTGCAAACAAAATCTAAATCCTCCTTCACCATAAACTGTTAAATTTCCTGTCCATTTAATGCTATCTTGAGTACAAAAATCGGGATTATTAATCAATGTTGTGATGAGATTAACTTCTTTTTTGCCTAATAACCCATCAGCAATAACAATCCAATTACCCACACTACCATTAGTACAAATAATTTTTCTTTTCAGAATACCCGGTTTAAGCCAAATTTCATTTTTGTTATTACTAATATCTTTAAATCCATAATAAATTGTGGGAGTAACGCCATCACATCCCACTCTTAAAGGTGTATTATCAGGATAAGTTAAAACTAAACAATCACCAGAATCAATATCTAACGAATTACAATTACCACCAGATGTAGCTTTTTCTGCCGTGATATATTTTGCCCTTTTAATGTCATCTTGAATATAAGCTAATGCTTTTACTAACCCAGCATTACGAATAGTTTTTGATTCTATACTGTTATTTACTGTTAATAAATTAATCATTCCACTAGCTGCCGCCGTTAAGACAATACTCCCAACCACTATGGCTATTAATAATTCTATAAGTGTTATGCCCCTAAAGAAAGATTTACTTTCTCCCATATTTGCCACGACTATTTTTATTTTCGTCATAACTTTATGTCTCAGCATAAAATCTTATAATTAAACTGATTTCATTGACATTAATTTCAATTATATTGTAATAATAGTAAATATGATGTTAGGTTAACTACATTTTTTGCAAATTTATTTCTGAAAAAGAGATAAAAAAATCCGACTTAGAGAATAAATATCATGATTATTGCTTACCTAATGCCTACATAATTATGCGTTTATGTTTATACCATGTTTAGTCTTTTACGACTAATATATTTATCTAAGTCGGATGATCAAAATGTCTATATATCCATTTATCAGTCTTGAAAACTAATTTTATGCAGTATTAATCAATGAAACTTTTATATTTATATATTTTTAACCAAATAATTTACTTTTTTTCTTGTCTTTTTTATCGTAATAGTATGAATAATTATAGTAATAATAGTAACTATCACTGTCAGAGGTGAAACAGTTTAATAATATACCCAAAACATTAACCTCAGCTTGTAATAAGGATTCAGCGGCATTAGCTAAAATCGAATTGGTAGCTTTTCCTTGTCTTATAACCATCAACATTCCATCGCTCATTCTTGACAAAATTTGAGCATCAGCCGCTACACTAACAGGAGGTGCGTCAATAATCACTAAATCATATTCATCTCTGATTTTTTCTAGTAAATGTACCATTTGAGCAGAACCAATTAAGGCTACAGGATTAGATTTAGTGTTTCCTGCGGGTAAAATATCTAAATTGGGCATTACCGTCACAACAGACTCAGATAATTCCGATTGTCCATCGCTATGTAATAAATCGCTTAAACCTGCTTTTTTATCTATATTTTCCCATATTTTTCTTTGCCCCGGTTTGCGTAAATCGGCTTCCATTAACAGTACTTTACTACCTAATCCTGCCGCAGCCACGGCGATATTTGCCGCAATAGTCGATTTTCCTTCCCCTGCTACCGAGCTAGAAATAGTAATGACTTTTAAGGGTTTATCATTATTTGTCATAAAGTTGATACTGGTACAAAGCGCCCGAAAATTCTCACTAATAGGAGAAGAAGGGTTATCTCTTGTCGGTAAATTACTTTTAATTTCATCTTTTTTCCGTCGATTAAAATCAGGTATTTTACCCATTACAGGTTGCTCAAAATATTCTTTAACCTGTTCAATACTATTAACTTTTTGATCTAGTTTTTCGACTAAATAAGCTACTATAGAACCTGCAAGAATACCCCCCAAAAAACCTTGAAATAAATAACTTAATCGACGGTTAATAGCGGCTTCTTTGGGTATGGTTGCTAATTCTGCCGAACGAATATTTCCTTGGGTATTATTGATGGCAATTTGAGCATCTTGATAATTTTTAATTAAGTTCTGTAATACATCACTTCTAGCGGTTAATTCCCGTTGTAATTGTTGTTGTTGAAATTCTAAATTAGGAAGTACATCAACTCTTTGTCGATACACATTAATGAGATCTTTTAATGAACTTAATTGAGCTTCTAAACTTTGTATTTGTCTTTCTGTAGTGGCATATTCTGCTAATAATGTACTTTGGGTTGTACCCGGTTGATAAATACCTTCTAAATTTTGTGGTAAGTTTCCTTGAATATTAGTATTTTGTGCATATTTTGCTAATTGTTCTTGTAAAACTGCTTCTTGTTTTTGTAACGTAATTACTTGGGGATGGCGATCGCCAAAACGGACTTTTTCTTGTTCAATTTTAGTTTTAATTTCTTCAATTTGTTTAACTAAAGAAGCAACAATAGGAGATTCACTCACAAAACTAGAAGTAATAGCACTTTGAGCATCTACCGAAAAAATTTGTTTCAGAGAATCTCGGCGAGATTTTTGAGCAGCTAAATCAGCTTGAATAGTAGCGATTTGACTATCTAATTGGCTAATAATAGTAATGGTAGAAGTGGCTTCTGCGGTAATATCTAAAATACGATTATCTTGTTTAAAATTTTTCAGTTTTTCTGCTGTTGATTCTAAAGATTTTTGACTTTCGGGAATTTGTTTTTCTAAAAATTTGGCTAATTCTTTAGTTTGAGAAACTTTTTGATCTTTATCTAATTGCACATAATTATTAATCCAAGCGTTAACAATTTCAGAGGCTTTTTTTGGATCTTCATCGGTAAAAGATAACTGAATTACGTCACTTTTTTCTGGATTAATTGCTACTAAATTTTGAAGAAGTTTTTTCGTATCCATTTCCAAGGAAAATTCTAAATCTTTTTTGACTTTTTCGGCTAAAGATTCTGATTTTATTAACACTAAATCATTAGTTAATTTATTCTGTCCTCCTAAAGAAAATGGATCAGTAATAGTAGCGGTTTGTTGATCAAAAATAATTGTCCCTGTAGCACGGTAAAGAGGTACTGTTTCTTTAGATCTTTGATAACCTAAAAAGTAAAATACCGCCATAAATGTAACCAGAGCAAAAGGCCATCTTCTTTTAACAATTTTGATATATATTAATAGTTCTTCCATCTTAAAAATTCAAGTTTATTTTATTAATAAAAGTTAAGATTAAATTTATTTTAAAACTTTTTAAAAAATTCGATAAATATCTATTTATAAACTTAATTATTATTGAGTCTATCGAAGATTAATACAGCATTTCCAATTAAATTAATAATCTGAGTAAAGGGATTAAGTACAGCAAAAGTGGCATCTCCTGCTACCGCTAATCCAGAACGTTCTATAAATATTACATCATTATTTAATAAAGGAGGATTATTTTCTTCATTCAATGGTGAATTAAAGTCCACTTTGATAGTACGTTTTGTTACTGTACCATTAGGATTAAGTCGGATTAATTGAGCGGTGGCTTCTCGGGCTCGACGATTATCAAATCCTCCAGCTTGTAATAAGGCTTGTTGTAAACTAACATTAGGCGGTAGTTCTTGTAAACCAGGCTTTTTCACTTCTCCTACTACACTAACATTAATACGATTAGGAGAAAAACTGGCTACGGCTATTTGACGCGCTTCGTTATCTTCTATAGATTTTGCTGTAGGTACAAAAATGCGATCGCCGTTTTGCAATAAAGAATCATCGGTAAATCTTCCCGTTTGTAAAAATTCCCATAAATTTACTTTGATGACTTGTTCTTGTCCTGATGGTAAAGTACGTCTTACTTCAATATTTCTAATATCTGCTTTTGCCGTTAAGCCTCCTGCGGTTTTAATTGCCCTTGTGGCGGTGGGAATTCCTGCTAAAACTTGTTGATCTCGAATAACTGTATTACTTTGAAAATTTAATTGATCATTTAAGTTATTAGATCTCACGTCATCTCCTGTTAAAGTATAAGGACCGGGACGATTAACTTCACCTACTAAGCTAACGGTAATGGGAATACTTAAATTAGCGGAAAAATTGGCAGTAGCGACTCTTAATACTTCTGTAGGATTTAATTCTGCAGCACTAGGAATAATTATGCGATCGCCATCTCGTAAAAGAATATTTTGTTTTAAATCCCCTTGTTCGAGAAAATCCCAGAAATTAATAGCAATAGTATATTCTTGACCTTTATAATTACGAATAACTTTGACTTGACGAGTATCAGCGGAGGCATTAATTCCGTTAGCTAATTTTAAAGCACTAATGAGACTAGGAAATTTTCTACCCTTATCTGTAGGAATACCCTCAAAAGGAACAAAATAAGAACCGGGAGTTCTAATTTCCCCCACAATAGCCACCATAATCGGACGAGGAGCGGTTAAATTAATACTAACAATGGGATCTCGTAATAATCCTTGATCTAAATACTCTTGACGTATGATAGATTCCACTTCAGCTAAAGTTAATCCCACCACAGAAATACGATTAATCAAAGGTAAATTAATAGTACCATCCACTAAAACAGGGTATTCTCGACTATATTCAGGAACATTGAAAATATCAAGAGAAATAATATCCCCAGCATCAAGAGTATAAGGAAATTCTTGACGGGTATTAATAGTAGATGGTGGTGACGTAATATTTACAGGGGTATTTTTAGGGGGAGATAAAGGAATTAAAGGCTTTCTTGCATTAGATTCTTGAGCAAATACTGGGGGGGAAAAACTTACAAAAAAAAGAGTCCATAGTGTTTTATAAAAAGCTGATTTAAACATAATAAATTGTTAATAATAATTATCTAGTAATCAATTCTAAAGATGATTCTCTACGAATATTATCAATAACGTCAAGATATTTATTAATAGCGATGTCTTTAGTAAAGTGATTACAAAAATATTGTCTAGCATTGTATCCCATTTTTTCGCAAAGTGAACTATCTTCCTTTAATTTTAAAAAGAAATTAGCCAATCCTAGGGCGTCTCCATTTGTAAAACTTTCACCACATTGAGCATCCACAACTAATTGTTTCAAAAAAGATCTTTCAGGGCAAATTACCCCCACGGCGTTTCCTGCGGCTAAAGTAGAATAAAGTTTACTCGGAGCTACAATTCCTTCCATTCCTTGAGCCATTGAAATTAAGGAAACATCACAAGCCGTTAGAGAATAAGGTAAATCTTCTTTTTTTTGATAGGGAAGAAATAAAATATTATCTAATTCTAAACCATTAATTTTCTCTTTAATTGCTTCTTGTTGAGGGCCACTACCGATAAAGACAAATTGAATAGAATTGTGATAATCTTTGAGAATATAAGCCGCTTCAATAATAGTTTCCATATCATGGCAACGTCCCATATTACCAGAATAAAGAATCGTAAATTTTTTATCTAAACCATATTGTTGAGCAAACCAATTATCTTCTTTTTTAATGGGTTTAATGGTATCTCCATCAGCCCAATTATGAATAATTGAAATTTTATTACTTACTTTTGGACAGGCTTCTAATATAAGCTCTTTCATGGTGCTTGATAAGACAATAATTTCTTGAGCATTAGTCCATGTTTGATGATTTAATTTATTCCATAACTTGACAATTATATTCGTTTCAGGTAGAACTTTTAATGCGGTTATAACATTAGGATATAAATCATAAATTAAACAAACATATTTTTTCTTCCAAATTACATAAACAAAATAACCTAACCAAGTCATAAAAGCTGGTGCAGTAGTTATTATTAGTAAATCATCACCTTTTTGATAACGAGCAGTATGAATAAAAGCGCGTAAAAAGAATAAAAAACTGTTAACCGCTTTACCTCTAATACGTTGAGGCCACATTTGAGCAGTTCTTGTTCGTCTGACATGAACTTTGCCCATTTTTTCATCTCTTGGTGCTTGATTCGTATCAAAAGCGTAGCCCGGTTGTCCGCTAAAGACTCTAACTTTAAGATCTTCTTTACTAATAGCGGTGGCTAATTCCTCAATTAATTGTCCTGTGGCGGCATAATCAGGAGGAAAAAATTGATTAACAATTAAAATTTTATATTCTTTTTTTGACATTGAGTAATTGATTGTATGTTATTTTTCAGAAAATAAATAATTATTCTAACTTATGATAGTTCACCTAGTATATATTCAAATTTCCACAACTATGTATAAATTTTGAACAAAAAAACCATTAACAGATAGACGTAATTATATTAATCAATGTTTCCATTAATAACAATTAAATCAAGATCTTTAATATAAACATAAAAACTATTCTAAATTTTCAGAAAGCAGTTAATCATAAAAGTAGGGTGGGCAAAGCCCACCAAAATCAAATTAAATTACACAGTAGTTAACTCTTTTTGAGCCTTAACTTCAGGATTTTCTGCTTCCGAAGGAGGAACAACTTGCCAAAATTTCGGTACATAATTAACCCAATTATCTAAGATTAATTGAGCTTTTTTACTACCTGTTTTATGGACATGATTAGTGATTAATTCTTTTAATTGTGCCTCACCTTCAGGGGTGCAAATACGCTGAATTTTGACGATTTCAGGGTTAACTTTTGCTTCAAAATTGCCCTCTTCATCAAGAAAATAACCTAAGCCCCCTGTCATCCCTGCACCCACGTTACGCCCTACGCTTCCTAAGACAGCGATTAAGCCTCCTGTCATGTATTCGCAACAGTGATCTCCTGCACCTTCGATGACAGCCGTAGCATTAGAGTTACGCACCCCAAAACGCTCTCCAGCTCTTCCATTGGCGTATAATTCACCACCAGTTGCACCGTATAAGCAAGTATTGCCTAAAATTACGTTTTCCGATGCCTCAAAAATGGACTCTTTAGGGGGTACAATAACGATAGAACCGCCATTGATACCTTTACCAACATAGTCATTGGCTTCCCCTTCAAGGTGAAGATTCATGCCTTGAATATTGAAAGCACCAAAACTCTGTCCTGCACTGCCTTTGAAGTTAAGATTAAGTTGCCCATTAAAGCCGTAATCTCCGTATTTTTTAGCAATAATCCCTGCAATTCTTGCACCAACGGATCGATCAGTATTAATTATGGTAATCTCTTTAGTAACGATACCTTGATTGGCGATCGCATCTCTAATAACACTATCGGCAAGGATTTCATCATCTAAAACGTTACCGTTAGTGTGAGTATCACCATGATTCAACCAGTCACGATTAGTTTTTACATCAGGAAGGTTAGTTAAACAGTCTAATATAAGGGCTTTAGTTTTAGTAAGTTTTACCTCTTGACGATAGGTTAACAAGTCACCGCGCCCGATAACTTCATCTAAGCTACGATAACCTAGTTTAGCAAGAATAGATCGCACTTCTTCAGCGACAAAATAGAAGAAATTAACGACATCGGCGGGTACACCTGAAAAACGTTGACGTAAACGCTCTTGTTGACTGGTAACTCCCACAGGGCATTGATTAGTATGACAAACACGAGCCATAATACAGCCTTCTGCAATCATGGCAACTGTACCAAAACCATATTCTTGCGCACCCATTAAAGCAGCCATAACGACATCCCAACCTGTTTTTAAACCACCATCAGCACGGAGTAATACTCGATCACGCAGTTGATTTTCTAGTAAAGTTCTATGTACTTCAGTTATACCTAGTTCCCAAGGACAACCAGCGTGTTTAATGGAACTTAATGGTGATGCACCAGTACCACCATCATGACCAGAAATTTGGATTACATCGGCATTGGCTTTAGCTACTCCTGCGGCAATCGTACCGATACCCACTTCTGACACTAACTTAACAGATACTTTAGCGCTGGGATTTATTTGGTGTAAGTCGTGGATTAATTGGGCTAAATCCTCAATGGAATAGATGTCATGGTGAGGAGGAGGAGAAATGAGGGTAACACCCGGTTTAGAACGGCGTAACATAGCGATATATTCACTAACTTTTTTACCCGGTAACTGTCCACCTTCACCCGGTTTTGCTCCTTGAGCCATCTTGATTTCCAACTGTTGACCGCTCATTAAATACTCAGGTGTTACTCCAAAACGTCCTGAAGCAATTTGTTTAATGGCAGATGTAGCGCGATCTCCTTTTTGTAAACCTTTAAGGTTAGGAAAGCGAGGACTTTTACCATTATCATCGACATCATCGATAGTATCATAGCGATTAGGATCTTCTCCTCCCTCCCCAGAGTTAGATTTTCCGCCGATACGATTCATCGCTATAGCGAGGGTTTCGTGGGCTTCTTGGCTTAACGCACCTAAAGACATCCCCCCCGTACAAAAACGTTTGACAATGTCTTCTACGGATTCTACATCATCGATAGAGATGGAATTTTTATCAGAGTTAAAGTCTAGTAAATCTCTTAAAGCGGTAACAGGGCGATTTTCCAAATAGTTACGATACCACTCATAATGATCATAACCTTCCTCTGTACCGTAGGTGGCAACGGCTTTGTGTAAGGCTTTTGCCATTTCGGGAGAATTCATGTGATATTCCCCACCTTTTTTATAATTTACATAGCCGTAATTTTCGAGTTTTTTGGCTTGTAACTCAGGGAAGGCTTTATGATGAAAAGAAATCACCTCGTTAGCTACTTCTTGAAGATTTAAACCACCCACTCGACTGGTTGTGCCTTTAAAGGCTAATTCGATGACATCTGCACCCAATCCAATGGCTTCAAAAATCTGCGCACCATGATAAGAAGCTAAGAGAGAAATGCCCATTTTTGATAATATTTTGAGTAATCCTGCTTCTACGGATTGACGATAATTATTTAAGGCTTGTACTTCAGTGATAGGTTGAATTTTCTCATTTTCCATCAATTTCTGAGTTTTATCATCGCCCCACCAAGCGGAAACTGTTTGTAAGGTTAAGTAAGGGCAAACAGCAGAAGCTCCAAAACCGATTAAACAAGCGTAGTGATGCGTACTCCAACATTGAGCGGTATCGGCAATCAAAGAAGTTTTTAACCGTAATCCTTCTTTAATTAGATGTTGATGTACTGCACCCATAGCAAGGAGAGGTGGAATATAGGAATATTCAGTGGAAATTGAACTTCCTAAATCCCCTTTAGCAAGGGAGACTTCTTGCCCATTTTCCCCACCTTTCAAGGGGGAGCTAGGGGAGGTGCGATCGCTTAAAATAATAATTTGATGCCCTTTATTGACGGCTTGGGTAGCTTCATTACATAATCTTTCTAAGGCTAATTTTAACCCATTAGGTCCATCACTGATCGGGAAAAGAGTAGATAATTCTATGGCAGAGAAGTCAGTTTTTTTGATGAAGTCTAACTCTGATTCTGACAACACAGGGGAATCAAGTAAGAGAGTATGAGCATTTTTTGGCTCTATATGTAATACATTTCCCCTTGCTCCTAAGTGCATCCGTAATGACATTACCAGACTTTCTCGTAAAGGATCAATAGGGGGGTTAGTAACTTGAGCAAAACGTTGCTTAAAGTAATCGTATAATAAACGAGGCTTATGGGATAACACAGCGAGGGGAATATCATCACCCATACAAAAAGTCGCTTCCTTCCCATCTCTTGCCATAGCAGTGATAACCATTTCTAAATCTTCGAGGTTATAGCCGAATGCTGTCTGTTGTTGCACTAAGTCGAAATTACTTAACCCCCCGACTACGTCTCCCCCCTTAGCAAGGGGGGTTAGGGGGGTAGATTCTCCCTTAGCAAGGGGGGTTATAGCTTGTCTGTCTAAATGTACTCGATATTCTTTTAACCATTGCCCATAGGGTTTTTGAATGGCGATCGCCTGTTTAACTTCCCAGTTTTTGAGAATTTTATTATGTTCTAAATCAACGACAATCATCTGACCTGGTCCAAGTTTACCTTTTTCGATGATTTCTGACTCGTCTAAGTCAACGACTCCAGTTTCTGAACCTACCACCACATAGCCATCTTTTGTGATAGCATAACGAGCAGGACGTAAACCATTACGATCAAGACAAGCACCAACGGTTTTACCTTCACTAAAAGCCAGTAAAGCAGGACCATCCCAAGGTTCTTTTAATCCGCTATAGTAATTATAAAAGTCAGTAATTTCGGGATATTTGTCTAATTCGGGCTGATTTTTATAGGCTTCAGGCACAAGAATCATCAAGGCTTCAGGAATACTGCGACCTGTACGAACTAATAATTCTAAAGAACTGTCAAGGTTGTAAGAATCACTATTATTCATGTTAACAATAGGTGTAACTCCTTCAAACTCTTCTTGACTCCAACCGGGTAACTCTAAATTTGCTTCCCGTACACTCATCCAATTAATATTACCAATGAGAGTATTAATTTCGCCATTATGCCCTAAAATTCGCATGGGTTGAGCAAAAGGCCATTTTGGCATGGTATTAGTACTAAAACGACGATGATATACCGCAAAACGACTTTGATATTCTGGGTTTTGTAAATCTAAGTAAAATTGTTCTAAAATTTCCCCCCGTACTAAACCTTTATAAACTATAGTACGACAAGAAAAAGAACAGATATAAAAATCATCTGATAATTGTTTTCCCACTCTTGACCGTGCTACATAGAGACGACGATCAAGCTCATCACCTTGATAATGAGTTTCCCCTGAAGTAACAATAATTTGCTCAATACGAGGTTGATTTTCTTTAGCTTGTTTGCCCAAAACATCTGAATTAATAGGTACTTTACGCCAACCGAGGGTTTTAAGACTTTCTACCGCTACCATTTCCTCCACAAATAAGCGCCCTTTTTCCGCTTCTTTTTCATCTTGGGGTAAAAATACCATCCCGATACCCCATTCTCCTTCTGGAGGCATTTCAAAATTATTGTCACTAAACCAAGGCTTAAATACTTGTTTCGGAATTCCTGTTAAAATCCCCGAACCGTCACCACTGTCTTGATCTGCACTACATCCTCCCCGATGTTCCATACAGTGTAAAGCCTTAAGGGCTTGTTTTACCAATTTATGGGATTGACGGTTATCTTGATAGGCGATAAAACCAACACCACAAGCATCTCTGTCTTCTACTAACCAAGGTTGTCCTTGAAAGGGAGTTAAACTATTATCAATGGGGTAATTCGTCATTATATCTTGACCTTGCATACTTAGATTCGTTATATTAATTCACACTAGACACTCAAACTTAGTAACAATGGATACATCAGCTTTATTGTGTTGATAAGGGTTAATCGTGATTCTTCTTATTATAAAGAATCGTTAAGTATTTTTTGATATTGTCAATAATTATTTTTCCGCTTTAACTTTTTCCAGAGAATGCGCTGCCGCTTCAGATACTTGTGGGTTAGAATCTTTGAGGAGAAATTTTAAGGCTGAGATGCTTTTTTCTGTGTTAAAATTACCTAAAGATTCTGCTAATCGTTGTCTAATTAACCAATCTTGAGATTGAGCAAAAACTAATATTTCCTCGATACAATCTTCTGCTTTTACTTCTCCTAATGCTGAAATTGCGGCTTGTTGCAAAACTGGTTCTGAGCTGTGTAATGCTTGTAATAAAACTTGTTTAGCTCGAACGTCTCCTAAATTGCCTAAAGACACCGCCGCACTAAATCTGACTAACCATTCTGTATCTTCATAAAAAGCTCTTACCAAAGCCTCAAAAGCGTTAATATCTTTTAGGTAACCTAATGCACCAGCAGCATCGGCACGAATGCCATAATCTGGATCTGTTTCTAATAATTTAACTAAAATAGGCATACATTCATCAGTTTTTTTGATGCCTAAAGCAAATACTGCCATAGAGCGCACAGGTAACATCTCATCATTGAGAACTTTCTTTATCAAAGGTACAGCGTCTTGTGCTTCTACTTCCCTTAAGGATGCTAAGGCTAATAATCTATCTTTAGAGTTACTACTATCTAATTTACTAGATATTTCTGCTAAGTTAACCTTACTCATATTTTTCTTAATATTCTCAACATTTCTTTACAATTCTTATTATAGTTGATCAATTTATTTTATTAGTTGTGAACTACCCACACTGAATTAAAAAGTAGAGGTTAGATTGAATGAGCTTGAATACAATTAGTTAAAAGAGTATGCAGAAAAAGAACAAATAGTTAAAGGTTTCCATTCAAGTAGTTTCCCTCATAAAGGGAGAGTATAAACGGAGACTATTCTTTGGATAGGTGTGGTGGGTTTCCATTCAAGTAGTTTCCCTCATAAAGGGAGAGTTATCCTTTTTCATTAAATTAATGGGCAATCGCTCACGTCGTTTCCATTCAAGTAGTTTCCCTCATAAAGGGAGAGTTAAATACTCTATTCCTGCTTTTAGTTTTTCATTCTCTTTGTTTCCATTCAAGTAGTTTCCCTCATAAAGGGAGAGCGAAGAGTTATCTGAATCAGATATGGCAGTGTTAGATGATGTTTCCATTCAAGTAGTTTCCCTCATAAAGGGAGAGCTTGAAGAAGGCTACTGTCTTAACTCAATGTATGAAGAGATGAGTTTCCATTCAAGTAGTTTCCCTCATAAAGGGAGAGACAATTAAATAATGATTGAATATTGTAATTAAAGGAAGGTATTTTGTTTCCATTCAAGTAGTTTCCCTCATAAAGGGAGAGCGGCACTCCTGTTAAAAAACATAATTTAAAAAGCTCTTACGTTTCCATTCAAGTAGTTTCCCTCATAAAGGGAGAGAATTATGCTATTTTCTAAAAAACTGTCTGCTGCTTTATGTTTCCATTCAAGTAGTTTCCCTCATAAAGGGAGAGAATTATAATAGCCACCGCTTAGGCTATACTATGCAGGTTTCCATTCAAGTAGTTTCCCTCATAAAGGGAGAGGATGATGATCCATATGACGCTATAGTCTGGATATTTAGTTTCCATTCAAGTAGTTTCCCTCATAAAGGGAGAGGGACAAACTCTGCATAATGCCTATACTTCTCAAAGAAGTAGTTTCCATTCAAGTAGTTTCCCTCATAAAGGGAGAGCGAAGCTTCTTTCTGAACAAAAAGAACAAAAAGAAAGAAAGTTTCCATTCAAGTAGTTTCCCTCATAAAGGGAGAGTTCTACTCTAGGTATGGTAGTTATATCTGCCACTTTTATGTTTCCATTCAAGTAGTTTCCCTCATAAAGGGAGAGCCAAGAATATGGTTTAGCGTTTGGAGACTTCACTTGTGTTTCCATTCAAGTAGTTTCCCTCATAAAGGGAGAGAACTTCACTATCTAAATCTGGACGATAAACTGTTAGACTTCCATCGTTTCCATTCAAGTAGTTTCCCTCATAAAGGGAGAGGCTAAAATATTTGAATTAGAGGAAATTGATCTAATTAAGTTTCCATTCAAGTAGTTTCCCTCATAAAGGGAGAGAACAAAAGATGATTCTATTGCAAAAATATCGATTAAGCAATGTTTCCATTCAAGTAGTTTCCCTCATAAAGGGAGAGAATCAGGGCTGACAAAATACAAAACCCAGCTTTACACCGTTTCCATTCAAGTAGTTTCCCTCATAAAGGGAGAGAGAGCTGGCTTTCCTTGAAGCTGAGTCTTTAATTCCGTTTCCATTCAAGTAGTTTCCCTCATAAAGGGAGAGCAAAGGTTTGGGCTGGAGTAAACTTAATTGCAGCTGCTGTGTTTCCATTCAAGTAGTTTCCCTCATAAAGGGAGAGCGTTATAAGTAGTAGTAATAAGAATGGAGTTATAAACAGTTTCCATTCAAGTAGTTTCCCTCATAAAGGGAGAGGTAAGGCAATGAACACGTTAGTAAATAAAGGCTTAATCAGTTTCCATTCAAGTAGTTTCCCTCATAAAGGGAGAGCAAAGAGCAAGCTATTGAGACCCCTTACCACGCCAACGGGTTTCCATTCAAGTAGTTTCCCTCATAAAGGGAGAGTGTTATTTTTTATTAATAATTTAAGTTTTAGTGGCACTTGGTTTCCATTCAAGTAGTTTCCCTCATAAAGGGAGAGGAGATCAACCTAAATTCCCAGTAGTCTGGGCTTCCATCGGGTTTCCATTCAAGTAGTTTCCCTCATAAAGGGAGAGCTAGAGAACGTTAAAGTTCCTACTGGCGTTGAGTTAGGTAGCGTTTCCATTCAAGTAGTTTCCCTCATAAAGGGAGAGGGCATAGTCTAGTAGACTTAAAACAACACATTAAATAGGTTTCCATTCAAGTAGTTTCCCTCATAAAGGGAGAGGTAATGATAACAAAAAACACTATAGTCTGTATAGATAGTTTCCATTCAAGTAGTTTCCCTCATAAAGGGAGAGAACCTAGAGTTAACAGACTATAAAGCCGTTATTAATAGCGTTTCCATTCAAGTAGTTTCCCTCATAAAGGGAGAGAAGTTTTATATACTGGTAAATGTGATTTAGGTGGGATGTTTCCATTCAAGTAGTTTCCCTCATAAAGGGAGAGAAACATACCTGAAGGCACTGTCTTATTGCCTTGAGCGTCGTTTCCATTCAAGTAGTTTCCCTCATAAAGGGAGAGCCATTATTATTATTTTCAACGATAGGTATGTAATGCCGTTTCCATTCAAGTAGTTTCCCTCATAAAGGGAGAGCTTTGGCTTTTTTACAAATCAAATACGCTAAATTAATGTTTCCATTCAAGTAGTTTCCCTCATAAAGGGAGAGTCTTAACCGATGTGTACCTTTACAATTTCGCCCTGTGGTAGAGTTTCCATTCAAGTAGTTTCCCTCATAAAGGGAGAGTAGAATACAGTGTATTTTTGGATGAGGAAAAATGACTTAGTTTCCATTCAAGTAGTTTCCCTCATAAAGGGAGAGTTAAGAGTATTTTTCTGGGAACGTTACGGACAAACCCGTTTCCATTCAAGTAGTTTCCCTCATAAAGGGAGAGAGTGGTTTCTGGTGTATCATTCAAATCTGACCTTCGCACCGTTTCCATTCAAGTAGTTTCCCTCATAAAGGGAGAGTTCAAGTAAATATCAAAGAACAAGACATCATGGCTAAGTTTCCATTCAAGTAGTTTCCCTCATAAAGGGAGAGGATCCCCTGTACATTGACTTGTGCAAAAAGACTAATACGTAGTTTCCATTCAAGTAGTTTCCCTCATAAAGGGAGAGAGGCGAGTACAGATAAAGCTATTGGCGAAGAAAGCCATAGGTTTCCATTCAAGTAGTTTCCCTCATAAAGGGAGAGGTGGTATTGGTAAACGGATTGCCTTACCTAACCGTAAGTATGTTTCCATTCAAGTAGTTTCCCTCATAAAGGGAGAGTCTGAATTTTTATGTTGTAGAGATAACACATCTATTAAGTTTCCATTCAAGTAGTTTCCCTCATAAAGGGAGAGGTCGTTACAACTCGTATTGAAGTATTGAGCCAATTAGTTTCCATTCAAGTAGTTTCCCTCATAAAGGGAGAGATGTTCGGATGATAGACAAAAACTTGGAATTATCCCTGTTTCCATTCAAGTAGTTTCCCTCATAAAGGGAGAGACTTAAGTTATATATATCAAGAAACTGAGCAGTATTTGTTGTTAGTTTCCATTCAAGTAGTTTCCCTCATAAAGGGAGAGCTACCTTGTATGTAAATAATAACCTCCTAGTTATTCAAAGTTTCCATTCAAGTAGTTTCCCTCATAAAGGGAGAGTTGAACAATGATAAATACAAATTACGCTTAGAAAACGTTTCCATTCAAGTAGTTTCCCTCATAAAGGGAGAGTACCCAGTCTGGTACCGTAGCAGAAGGCGTGAACTTTGTGTTTCCATTCAAGTAGTTTCCCTCATAAAGGGAGAGCTAATTACATTACTGCTAGATGCAGCAAATACTTTGTTTCCATTCAAGTAGTTTCCCTCATAAAGGGAGAGTTTCTTTATGGTCTATAAAAGGTCAAATTCGAGATAGTTTCCATTCAAGTAGTTTCCCTCATAAAGGGAGAGAGCTTCACCCTTTTTACGGGGTAGCTCAAGTAAGGCATCAAGTTTCCATTCAAGTAGTTTCCCTCATAAAGGGAGAGTCCTCCCACTCGTCCTCATCCCAGTTTTCTGGGGTGACGTTTCCATTCAAGTAGTTTCCCTCATAAAGGGAGAGATCACCACTCTCAGGGAAGTAACTAACCCCAGTCCCTAGTTTCCATTCAAGTAGTTTCCCTCATAAAGGGAGAGGTAAATCTAAATCACAGATTGCCCAAGAACAGAAATTAGCGTTTCCATTCAAGTAGTTTCCCTCATAAAGGGAGAGTTCCCATCCGTCCCCAACTGGGAACTTTTTATAAAAAGTTCGTTTCCATTCAAGTAGTTTCCCTCATAAAGGGAGAGCCTATAGTGAGCCTATAGTGATTCCATTTTTTATTTATTTAGTTTCCATTCAAGTAGTTTCCCTCATAAAGGGAGAGCGAAACCCTAGGACGTAGAAAAGAAAGCCTCGCTAAATAGTTTCCATTCAAGTAGTTTCCCTCATAAAGGGAGAGCCCAAAAATCTTACTTCAAAGATCATTACTTCCCTAAAGAAGGTTTCCATTCAAGTAGTTTCCCTCATAAAGGGAGAGGAGCAGGTTTATCAATTGATTCAGATACTTGAGTCATGGTTTCCATTCAAGTAGTTTCCCTCATAAAGGGAGAGAAATCAATATGGAGGATAAAGTCTTTCATCGTAAAGATATTGTTTCCATTCAAGTAGTTTCCCTCATAAAGGGAGAGATAAATACGTTAAAGACCTAAAAGATTCTAATGGCAAGTTTCCATTCAAGTAGTTTCCCTCATAAAGGGAGAGACGTTCTTGTACGTCTTGATGTCTAACCTTAAAGTCTTGTTTCCATTCAAGTAGTTTCCCTCATAAAGGGAGAGAATATAAAACTCTTAAACCTGTAGGATTATTTAAAACTTTAGGTTTCCATTCAAGTAGTTTCCCTCATAAAGGGAGAGATACTGGAGCATTTTCTACTTCTTATAGCAGAACTTTTGGTTTCCATTCAAGTAGTTTCCCTCATAAAGGGAGAGTTGGCATTGTCATACTTCCCTGTTATTAAATCTATTGTTTCCATTCAAGTAGTTTCCCTCATAAAGGGAGAGATTTGGAAACTGTAAACATAAACATCAAAGAACAAGACGTTTCCATTCAAGTAGTTTCCCTCATAAAGGGAGAGTTCTTCGATGCGACTAGCAGGGGCTGCCGCTTGTTGAGGGTTTCCATTCAAGTAGTTTCCCTCATAAAGGGAGAGTAGGAATGATAATGTGTTTTGATGAAGATAAAACACATCGTTTCCATTCAAGTAGTTTCCCTCATAAAGGGAGAGGAGTATAAGACTGTCCAAGATACTAATATCATGTATCGTTTCCATTCAAGTAGTTTCCCTCATAAAGGGAGAGTTCCAAGTCTAGGATATTTACTGTATAAGGGTTGTGTAAAGTTTCCATTCAAGTAGTTTCCCTCATAAAGGGAGAGATAAGTATAAGTTGAGATTAGAAAATGTTATAGAAGTTAGTTTCCATTCA
Organism: Cyanobacteria bacterium CG_2015-22_32_23; assembly: GCA_009993045.1. Lineage (GTDB taxonomy): Bacteria > Cyanobacteriota > Cyanobacteriia > Cyanobacteriales > Cyanobacteriaceae > Geminocystis. The sequence goes on along the minus strand of JAACUG010000072.1, from coordinate 41,048 downwards.
AGTAGTTTCCCTCATAAAGGGAGAGCCCAAAGTTTCATAGTATTCTGTCTAAATTAATATAAGGGTGTTTCCATTCAAGTAGTTTCCCTCATAAAGGGAGAGGCTGACGCTGCAGGCGAAAATATAGCTTCTGCTATGTTAGGTTTCCATTCAAGTAGTTTCCCTCATAAAGGGAGAGCTAAAACTAAAATTATCAATAAAAAATAACAGCTAGTGCGTTTCCATTCAAGTAGTTTCCCTCATAAAGGGAGAGAAGCTCAGACTAAATCCAATGAGTTCAAAGCTCAAGGTAAGTTTCCATTCAAGTAGTTTCCCTCATAAAGGGAGAGGGTCACTTCATGTAGATTTAGCAGATCAAGAACTACGGTTTCCATTCAAGTAGTTTCCCTCATAAAGGGAGAGTTAGACAGATTTAGTTTTTCAACAATTAATTGTAATAAGTTTCCATTCAAGTAGTTTCCCTCATAAAGGGAGAGTCTGATAACATTAATTAATCGTACGCTGACGTTTAAGCGTGAGGTGTTTCCATTCAAGTAGTTTCCCTCATAAAGGGAGAGAGAACTCCCAACCATCTTTACTGACGGTGCTGCTTATACGTTTCCATTCAAGTAGTTTCCCTCATAAAGGGAGAGTTAATAGTCTTTTGCTGAGTCTATTAACTTTATCTAACTCGTTTCCATTCAAGTAGTTTCCCTCATAAAGGGAGAGAGACTTAAAAGATTCTAATGGTAAAGGGTTTACCTTGGTTTCCATTCAAGTAGTTTCCCTCATAAAGGGAGAGATCTCACCGACGCAGTAAAGGCTCAGTTACCAGTGTGGAGCGTTTCCATTCAAGTAGTTTCCCTCATAAAGGGAGAGATCGTTATAGTGCTGGTTACTTCCCTAACATGATTTATGCCGTTTCCATTCAAGTAGTTTCCCTCATAAAGGGAGAGGTGACTATAGATTATCACATAATAAAGGCTACTCAGTTTCCATTCAAGTAGTTTCCCTCATAAAGGGAGAGGCAGTATATTCCATTGTGATAAGATTACATTAACCTTGGAGTTTCCATTCAAGTAGTTTCCCTCATAAAGGGAGAGGGAAGGCGGGCCGGACGTTCAGCACAGTCTTCTTGTCGTTTCCATTCAAGTAGTTTCCCTCATAAAGGGAGAGTAAATATAATAAAACTGGAAAAAAGCCTTTAAACTTAGTTTCCATTCAAGTAGTTTCCCTCATAAAGGGAGAGCTCTTAATCCTACAAGCAATATTCAAGTATATGTTATAGATGGTTTCCATTCAAGTAGTTTCCCTCATAAAGGGAGAGTCAAAAAAGAAGATTTATATGCAATAGCTATTGAGTTTCCATTCAAGTAGTTTCCCTCATAAAGGGAGAGTCATTGATGCTGGATGACATCTATGAGACAGTTACCGAAGTTTCCATTCAAGTAGTTTCCCTCATAAAGGGAGAGTGCCTTTCATTGCCGATAGCTTGAGATACCTGTGGAATGTTTCCATTCAAGTAGTTTCCCTCATAAAGGGAGAGAAAGAAAAAATGCAAAACTTAGTGATTGACAACACATGGAAGTTTCCATTCAAGTAGTTTCCCTCATAAAGGGAGAGATTGGATGGTATAAATTTTTGGTTGTGTCAAAATGGAAAGTTTCCATTCAAGTAGTTTCCCTCATAAAGGGAGAGGTGGTGATGACAGATAAAAAAGATAAACCAGATTTAATAGGTTTCCATTCAAGTAGTTTCCCTCATAAAGGGAGAGAATATGTGAGCATTTGGAGGCGATGTACAGTTTAGAGAGTTTCCATTCAAGTAGTTTCCCTCATAAAGGGAGAGATGATCCTAAATTATTTTCCTTAGCTGTAGATAGTTTGTTTCCATTCAAGTAGTTTCCCTCATAAAGGGAGAGCTTGAGTAATCCCTTCAATGTTGCCTGAGATAATTTCAGTTTCCATTCAAGTAGTTTCCCTCATAAAGGGAGAGATGGTGTTGGTGGTAATTTTGCGGATCAACATTTTCATTAGTTTCCATTCAAGTAGTTTCCCTCATAAAGGGAGAGTAGCTTTAGGGTCTTCCGTAAATATATCCCAAGTTTTGTTTCCATTCAAGTAGTTTCCCTCATAAAGGGAGAGGCTTGAATGAATGCGATTACAGAGTGGCTATAAATAAAGTTTCCATTCAAGTAGTTTCCCTCATAAAGGGAGAGGATAACTTCTTTAGCATTACCTCTCTCCCCATACCGTGATCTAGTTTCCATTCAAGTAGTTTCCCTCATAAAGGGAGAGCAGTTACTGAGAGATGAAATAATGTAGTGTTGCAACTACAGAGTTTCCATTCAAGTAGTTTCCCTCATAAAGGGAGAGTAAAACCATCGCTCAAGCTTTCAGTTTCAATTCTCAGGTTTCCATTCAAGTAGTTTCCCTCATAAAGGGAGAGTCTTATCTAAGATTAACTGATAGCATTGAGTACGAACGTTTCCATTCAAGTAGTTTCCCTCATAAAGGGAGAGGTCTAATGAGAATAGAATCAATAAAGAGGTATAAAAAGTGTTTCCATTCAAGTAGTTTCCCTCATAAAGGGAGAGCAGTAGAGTAAAGAAGGTTCATACTGTAGGTCATTAATAAAAGTTTCCATTCAAGTAGTTTCCCTCATAAAGGGAGAGTTAAAGCACCAGATTCTTCTTCACTATCCATAGGAACTAGGTTAGGTTTCCATTCAAGTAGTTTCCCTCATAAAGGGAGAGTTGAGTTACTGAGTACCTTAAAGTATTCAGAACAAAGTTTCCATTCAAGTAGTTTCCCTCATAAAGGGAGAGATGGTTAGAAAAATTAGGTACATTATCTCCTAACCGTTTCCATTCAAGTAGTTTCCCTCATAAAGGGAGAGGATCTACCCGTATTCGTTCAAACAAAAAAACCTTAGCGTTTCCATTCAAGTAGTTTCCCTCATAAAGGGAGAGCTGATGGATTAAAAACTTCTTCTGACCTAAAACTACCCATAGTTTCCATTCAAGTAGTTTCCCTCATAAAGGGAGAGTACAAAGGCTTGTCCATTGAGACTTTCAGTGGCGGTGGTAGTTTCCATTCAAGTAGTTTCCCTCATAAAGGGAGAGTAAAGAAAATAGGCTGCATCGGTGCTCGTATAGAAAGAATGTTTCCATTCAAGTAGTTTCCCTCATAAAGGGAGAGGAAAGAACTACTTTAACTCAATACAAAGTAACTCTATTTCTAGTTTCCATTCAAGTAGTTTCCCTCATAAAGGGAGAGCCGCCACTTAGTTTAGATGCAAATAGTTTATATCAATTGTTTCCATTCAAGTAGTTTCCCTCATAAAGGGAGAGATATTTATCATTATCCCAGTGGTAGCTAGGTCTCTTTTGTTTCCATTCAAGTAGTTTCCCTCATAAAGGGAGAGTCGACATTTACTTCGACTCAGAAGGGAAACTAGATGTCGTAGTGTTTCCATTCAAGTAGTTTCCCTCATAAAGGGAGAGTAAGATATGTCTGGACTGCACTTACGGCTAGTATATTAAGTTTCCATTCAAGTAGTTTCCCTCATAAAGGGAGAGATCAACAATATATAATGTCCAAGGTTCTGCTATAAAATTAGTTTCCATTCAAGTAGTTTCCCTCATAAAGGGAGAGTGAAGAATTATTCGCCCCTACTTTTGTTTGATTAAATAAATGTTTCCATTCAAGTAGTTTCCCTCATAAAGGGAGAGTTATGGTTGAATCAACAATTAGTTGAGGAGTATCTCAAGTTTCCATTCAAGTAGTTTCCCTCATAAAGGGAGAGCCGTCAATCATGGGCTTGTCGTAAGGTAGTGGAATATAAACCGATGTTTCCATTCAAGTAGTTTCCCTCATAAAGGGAGAGATATTGGGCTGTTCACCAAATACATTCATGAAGAAGTCGTTTCCATTCAAGTAGTTTCCCTCATAAAGGGAGAGCTACTCCATGTGGAGTGAAGTAGAAGCTTACGATAGGTTTCCATTCAAGTAGTTTCCCTCATAAAGGGAGAGTGAACAAATATCCCATAATGAAACTAGCTTTCGCTATGTAGACGTTTCCATTCAAGTAGTTTCCCTCATAAAGGGAGAGTAATAAATCATTGGCTTCTGCTAATCGTTCACTTTCGTTTCCATTCAAGTAGTTTCCCTCATAAAGGGAGAGCAATTAAACTATTGTTACTTTCTATAACCTGATCTTACGTTTCCATTCAAGTAGTTTCCCTCATAAAGGGAGAGCGTAATGGCTTAGAAGAGTCAATCGTCAAAGTTAATCAGGTTTCCATTCAAGTAGTTTCCCTCATAAAGGGAGAGATAAGTTTGCTCTCGCTTACAGCGAAAAAGCAAACAAAGTGTTTCCATTCAAGTAGTTTCCCTCATAAAGGGAGAGATCAAATTTGAAACAGAAGACAGACAGGAATGGTTAAAACTAGTTTCCATTCAAGTAGTTTCCCTCATAAAGGGAGAGTAAAAGAAGCAATAAAATCATTCCCAGCAAATAGCTATAAAGTTTCCATTCAAGTAGTTTCCCTCATAAAGGGAGAGGAGGGATCATATGGCAAGAAGGGTACTTCAGGACTAAGTTTCCATTCAAGTAGTTTCCCTCATAAAGGGAGAGACCATCGAAGGATCTGAATGTGGAATCCCATAAGGTTTCCATTCAAGTAGTTTCCCTCATAAAGGGAGAGACTCTAAATCTACAGCTATTTGTTTACGTAACTCTTTAATAGTTTCCATTCAAGTAGTTTCCCTCATAAAGGGAGAGCTGGAGCATTTGCTACTGCACCGCTAACACCATCTCTAAATGTTTCCATTCAAGTAGTTTCCCTCATAAAGGGAGAGACTCAGTGCTTATGGCTATGATTAACGGACAAGAACTAAGAGTTTCCATTCAAGTAGTTTCCCTCATAAAGGGAGAGAATTCAACTATCCTCCGAAGTTTCCTCCACTCTAGGTTCACGTTTCCATTCAAGTAGTTTCCCTCATAAAGGGAGAGATACAAAATAAACAAACACATAGGTAAAAATATGACTAGTGTTTCCATTCAAGTAGTTTCCCTCATAAAGGGAGAGAGGAGCAGAAACCCACGGAATGCGTGTTCAGTACAATAAGTTTGTTTCCATTCAAGTAGTTTCCCTCATAAAGGGAGAGACATCAGTACAGTCTTAAGAAACTATTTACAGTTTGAGTTTCCATTCAAGTAGTTTCCCTCATAAAGGGAGAGAAGCGGAAGCAATGAAATCTTCTTATCCTTCCACCCCTGTTTCCATTCAAGTAGTTTCCCTCATAAAGGGAGAGAACAAGGTGTTCACTACCCATCCTTTTTCAGGATAGGTTTCCATTCAAGTAGTTTCCCTCATAAAGGGAGAGTTACAACGAGGAACGGTAGAAAAAATAGATTCAATAGTTTCCATTCAAGTAGTTTCCCTCATAAAGGGAGAGTTGATACACATAACTTCACTACCACAGGGAGCATAAGAGTTTCCATTCAAGTAGTTTCCCTCATAAAGGGAGAGTTTTGAAGTTATCGTTTAGTAAATAACCATCTTTCTTGAGTGTTTCCATTCAAGTAGTTTCCCTCATAAAGGGAGAGACCAACCTTGCAAGGGCTAAAGGATTTAGACAATTTACCGTTTCCATTCAAGTAGTTTCCCTCATAAAGGGAGAGCGTTTAGAAAGTAATATCCGCCAAGCAGGTGATAAAGAGTTCGTTTCCATTCAAGTAGTTTCCCTCATAAAGGGAGAGCGATTCTTGTACCATCATGCCCAATATAGAATCCTTCTTGTTTCCATTCAAGTAGTTTCCCTCATAAAGGGAGAGGTAAAGTTATGCAAAGTTTTAAACCTAGTTACGAATGTTTCCATTCAAGTAGTTTCCCTCATAAAGGGAGAGAATGGGCAGAATGGAAAGAGCTAACTAGCTTAATCCCTGTTTCCATTCAAGTAGTTTCCCTCATAAAGGGAGAGCCTGAAAGTCTAAAGAAAGACATGACCCGTAAGTTCATGGAGTTTCCATTCAAGTAGTTTCCCTCATAAAGGGAGAGATACTCTGAACTATCTCTTATTGGTTTAGATACCTACAGTTTCCATTCAAGTAGTTTCCCTCATAAAGGGAGAGTTCAATGCTTGTGTAGAAGCAGGTGTTGATGTCAGTGCCGTTTCCATTCAAGTAGTTTCCCTCATAAAGGGAGAGATATTGTTGTTAAATGACTGAAATTAATCATATACACCAGTTTCCATTCAAGTAGTTTCCCTCATAAAGGGAGAGCGTATAGAGAGAATGAAACAAAACTTCATATCCTGTTTAGAAGGTTTCCATTCAAGTAGTTTCCCTCATAAAGGGAGAGAATTAAACCAATGACTGAACTAAACAACATTCCCAGTTTCCATTCAAGTAGTTTCCCTCATAAAGGGAGAGCCGAGCTTACTAGATACTTTAAGTATTAATAGTTATACAGTTTCCATTCAAGTAGTTTCCCTCATAAAGGGAGAGGGCAGTCCGTAGAGTGCTTATGGTGTCTTAATTCCAGAGGCAGTTTGCGAACGATACTAAAATTATAACTTGTAATCGTCTTTTTTGTCAATCCAAAATTGCTGAAACCCTTACACAGCAATATATCGGTGGATAACATGAGTTTACTGGATTTGAGGGCATTTTCATTATCAGTCGATTTTTGTTACATTTCTATACAATCACAGAAGTAGCAGGTTGCGTAATTTCCGCACCAACACCCCATACCTCCACCTTAGTCAAAGTATGACTAGAGACAGGATAAAACCTTAAATTATCTTCTTCGGACTTAAAGATTTTCTTCATTCTTGTTTGTAATTCTTTATATTTTTTATCAGGTAAAACGCATTCAAAAACACTATACTGAACCCTTGAACCATAACCTTCTAATAAGTCTGATATTTTTTTGCGTCTTTTATCGTCTGGAATATCATAGCAAATAACATAAAAAAGCATAAATTTTTATCTTAATAAGTATGGTTGATAACCAGTAATCGGATTATAGAAAAACTGTTTTATTTTTCTTATTTGTTGCATTAATAAATCCCAACGTGGTTCTTTTTCTCCTTTTTCATTAGTAATAATTTCTTCCATTCTGATGATAAAAGCCTGTAAATATTTTTTCCTCCCTGAATCGTTTAAAAAGCAACCACCATCACGAAAAATAAAATCCTCTTGGGCATTGATGATGTTTTTATTAACTAAATAAAGCACTAAAGAGTCCACAATTCCTGCTCTAAATTCTTCGATTAAATCAGATGCTAAAGTAGCGTGACGCTCATTATTTTGATGTAAACAGGCATAATAAGGGTCTAAACCTTGTAGTTCAATTAAGGCTAATAAATGATTCCATAATACTTGATAACCGAAACTTAAAAGGGCATTAATGGGATTAGCGGGAGGACGACGGGAGCGAGAATAAAAGATAAAATCAGGGTTAGTTAAACATTGTCCAAAAGCTGAAAAATAAGTTACTGCTCCTGCTCCTTCATAGCCCATTATTTTTTCAATATATTCTGCTTTATCTACTTTTTCTTGAAGATAATTTAAGGTGTTAATTGCGTCTTGTAAATCTAAATTTGGTTTTCTTCTTAATTGTCTTTGTAAGATAATTTTTGAGTTATTTAATTTACCTTTAATAATCGCTCTAGCTACTAATAATTTATTATACAATTCTACTTGTTGTTGATAACGAGATAGTTGTCGATAACCTCTTTCTAGGGCGATCGTGCGTCCATAACAATAACCCATACGGGATAAATAAACGATGGGAATATTTTTAAATAAACAAGCTCTTATGGCCTGGGTTGTTATCTGTGATTTCCCAAAAATTAAGATTTGTTCTAGGAGAGGTATTTGTACTTGATTAAGAACTTTTTTATCTTTTTTTATTAATAATAAATCTTTTTCTAAACAGACATAACACCCCTGTTGAGATATATATAATGTTTTCATTTTTTTTGTAAATTTAGTTTAACCCTCACCCCTAATTCCTCTCCTATAGAAGAAGATAACTATAAATTAATATCGTCATTTCTTCGAGATAAATCGGGATTATTTTGTTTGGTTATGGGGTTATTATAAAGATTATTTAATGGTCGATCAAAATATTGTTGATGAGAAGAATTAAGTAGCCATATAGTGATAAAATCAAAGGTCATTGTCACCATAAAAGTTGAAATAGTTACCGTAAAAGTTATAAATATAACTGATGCTAGTCCTAGGGGTGCAATTAATAGTAAAATTAAGGTAATTAAACCGTTAATAAATGCGGAAGCAACATTTTTAACTAGATGTTTTTTAAGAGAGATAGTCATAATTTAAGACTCTTTATTATAAGTTTTTTTACGAGCTTTTTTAATAGCAATACTGTTATCAATAGTGGCGATTAAACTAGCTAAAAGTGAAAATCTTTGTCCTTTTCTAACACTATCCATAAAAGAATCTGAATCAGAGGGAATAATCATAAAAAAAACCATAAATAAAAGGGTAAATATTCCCATTTGTTTCCATCTTCTCGTGTGAATATAAGAGGCTAAAGGAGCTAATAAAAATGATATAAGTACATTAGCCCAGATGGCACGGCGAGATAAATAAATAGTATGTAATACTTTCTTCTTCTTATTTTTTTCTTCTATTTCAGCAATATATGTTTGATAATTATTTTGATTTTTATTCATAATTTTAATTGTTATTTAAACTTAGATAAATTAATAATTAATGTCTTTCAAAAACTCATTAATATTCGGTAAAAATATTGATTTTAAATGACAATCCTAATTGTGATCATTCACCGTTGAATAGTTTGTTATATACTTGAGTAGTATCTAAACTGACTAAGAGAGTACCTGATTTAATTTGTCCTTCTGAGGTTGAGTCATTTAATTTTCCTGATTGATAAAATTGAGGATAAATGGGACTAAAATTTAAGGATTGTGTGAAGTGAAAAGAGAAAGAGGGAAAGGAATTTTTTAAAATCTCTAATGTTTAACAATTACCATTTTGATCTAGTCACAGGAGAATAACCGTAAAAAGATAATATTCATACGGATTCTTTTTAGAGTTTAATTTATTGATATATAAAGGTTTAAGATATAACTATTAATATTATTTTTTCTCAAAATTATGGCAAAAAAACCGAAGTTACATCGCTATAGTGACTTACTCTCTTTTCAGAGACTAATGTTATTAATTGCTACCTTGATTAACCATCCGGGTATCGGTTGTCGTGAAGATGAAGAATCCACAGAAAATCATCATAATGCTTTAACTTTGTTACAAAACCAAATGGAAATCAACGCCAAAAATCTCCCTATCAATATCGAAAAACCTGCCATCGCAACCCTTAGAAAAGATTTAGAAACCCTAAGAGAAATGGGGATTTTAGAGAAAAAAATGTATCGTTGGGGGTATTATGTCGGTACGGGAGTAATGAATAAACAAGAATTAAAAATCGCCTTTGATGCTTTAGAATCTATGGCAATTTATCAAGGGGATGCCGTTGCCAGACAAATTAATTTTAAATTAAAGAAAAGAATTAAGGGTTTAGATATTAGTAAAAAAGAAGATTTTTTTTATCCTATTAGAAAAAACTTAAATCGTGCTATTAATTATACAGACTCCGAAGAAATGATTTTAAAAGGGAAAAATCAACGTAATTTATATCATCATATCCCAGAATTACAAACAGCTATTATGAAAGGTCAAGCTATCGAAGTTTCTAGGAAGGAAGATTTATTTAATCAAGGAAATATCGGTTTAGAAATTATCATACCGTTACAACTAATTTATTATAATATTGCTTGGTACTTAGTTTATGAAAACTGTGTTAATAATCAACTAATAATCGGCAGAATAAATCGTTTTAGTAATTATTTTAAAGTAGTTTCTTTTGCTGGAAGACATACTGAAGCTCAAAAAGAAAGCCTTAAAAAAACTGAATTTTTACTAAAAAATGGGTGGGGTTTAAACTTAGGAAATAAAGAAGAACAAGAATTAGAGTTACAAGGAAAATTAACCTTAGAAAAAATCAAAGTTAGATTTTATCCTCCTGTTAGTCAATTTATAAAAGAAGGAGAATTAAGACATCCTCAACAAAGTATTAAGTTAACCAAAAACTCCACTGATAACAAAATTTTATATCTTGATTACTTTATTACCCTTCCGCCTCGTTCTGTGAATGAATTTTTATTTTGGGTACAAAGTTATGGTAGCTATGTTGAAATTATCTCCCCTCAATATTTACGAGAAAAACACCAAAAAGGTGCGATGGAACTAACTAAAAGGTATGATTAATTTAATCTAATTTTCCCGAAAAAATGACAAAAGCTCGATTAATTTTTCACAACTTTTTTTTAATAATCCATAAAATTATTTAGGCTGATATTTTTGAATTAAATCCTTAATTTGACGATGATATTCCGCCATAAAACTCGCCTTTTCTAAACTAGAATAATTTTGTTCTGAAAGAGAGTTTAAATAGTATAAAACCTTATTTTTCCACGCCTGTACATCTTGCACTTCCCAACAAACACTAAATAAATCACCTTTTTCTAAATGTTTTAAACGATGAAAAATTCGATTACGCCATTCTTTTATATGCTCAAAACGTTGCCAATTTTGCTCATTTTTAATGTGAGGTAAAACAATTTTTACTAAAGAATATAAACCTCCCCCATATAGATAAACTCTACCATCTTGATTAAATAAGTCACGCTCATTTTTAAATTCAGAAAAAGGGCTATTTTTATCACAAATTTTTGAGCTTAAATAGGGCGTTTCACCTTTAGGAAAAATCACATAATCATTATATTTAAAAGTAATTAATTCACTCATTAAACCTTCGATGGCACGAAAAGCATGGAAAAAAGCCTCAATATTATTGCCTTGTTTAAAACGCACAAAACCCAGATAAGCAGACTCATAACCCTTCCACCACCAGTTATTATTTGGTATCTGTTGTAAACCACTAATAAAAGTATCAAAATCAGTAATATTCCACTTAATTGCCTTGCTTAAATAAAGTTTTAACTTACGAATATCCTCATTATTACTATCTTGATAATAAGGTAAAAGAATAGAATTTACCCCTTCATAATCACACCTATCTAATAATCTTAAAGCCTCTGCTTGTTTCCGACTCCAAAGATAGTTAACTCCTTTAAATGGAGCAGTATAAGGAGATGGATTTCCTTTTAAATTATCTTGTATATCTTCTTCAAAATCAAAGAAAATAACATTTTCTTCAAATCTAGTAATAGCAGTAATTCTCGCCGCCTCTGAAGATTGATTAACACCTCCTTTTAAACATAATAGTAAATTCTGATTATTCTTTTTATTGGGATCGATTACATCCCAGAATTTTTGCCACCAAGTAAACATTTCCTCAAAATCTGAGGGGTTTTCATTCTGTTGCCCTTGTTTAAATATTTTGACTTTAAAATTATAATTTTTTTCTAAATACTTTTTGATAACTTCTCCCGAATAAAGAGAATCTTTACTACAATATTTAGGTAAAGCCACTCCTTCTTGATTAGTAACAATTAAATAAACCGTGTCAATTTTAGCTTGATAATCTTCAATCAATTTACCGATAATAATAGGCTTAATTCTATCTTGATATTTTTCCCAATTTTCTAATAAATATTTAGTGATTTCTCGAAAAGTACCTTGTTTTTCTAATTGATATTGAATCGTTACTGCTTGACTTTCCTCTTGATCAATATTAGATTGAAAAGCATTACCTACGTTTAACCATTGTTGGTTGTAATCGTCACAATATAAAGCTAAATCACGAGTGCCGATGGTAGCGACTAAAATTGTTTTATTTTGAGTCATAATTAAATTAGTTTTTTAAGTGAATATTTTAATAATTTAAGACAAAGAATAAAAAAGTATTGTTTTTATTAAATTCATATATATACTATTTTTTTAGGATGTTTTATCAGAGACATAAACTACTTTAGTTAGTCAATGGTAAAACTCAGATCTTGCACCTCGTTTAAAATTAACTTTTGAAGGTAGGGCAAAGGGCAAAGGGCAAGGGGCAAAGGGATTAAAATTAACTTAAACTATACTAAAATTGATTTTTTAACTTTTACTTATTAAGTATTTTTGATCTGATGCAAGATCTCAGTAAAATATGAAAAATATCTAATCATTATGAGAAAGCATAAATATTTAAGTTACTAAAGGTTCTAATTTAGCTAAAACTTCATCAATCAAAAATGAGGGCGATTCTTCTATAAAAGTAGTTTGTCTAGCGACACAATCAACTGCTCTAATTTGATCGACTAAGACAACACCTTGAGTTTGCATTTCTGGCGGTAATTCCACTTCAAAAACCCATCCTTTTTTACGACTGGTAATCGGACAAATTAAAATAATTTTAGAAATTTGATTATAAGTAACAGGTGATATAACAATAGCAGGACGATACCCCGATTGTTCGCTACCAGTACGAGGATTTAATTCGAGTTTGAGAATATCACCTCTTTGGGGAATACGATTACTAATTTTTACCAAATTTCTTCTCCCACATACTCACCCCAATCTAACTCATCATGTTGCATCTCAGGAGTGACATTTTTGAGCAATTCCTCAAGGGTATATTTTGGTTTTGCAGGAGTAAGGATAATTTTATTATCTTCAATAACAATATTTAATAATTCCCCTTCTTGTAATTTGACTTGTTGAGTTATGGCTTGAGGAAGTCTAATTCCCAATGAATTTCCCCACATACCAATTTTCTGGGTAATCATAGATTTTTGGTTTGAGATGTATGTTTATACATTAAATATACCAAAATAAAGAACCGTTTTTAATCAATAATTAATTAAATGGAAAAATTTGATAATATTCCTCTGCATTATTTTTTAAATTGTCCAAGAATTTTCGGCGGGGATTTTGAGTTGCACCAAATACTGTAACCACTTCAAATAATTTTAAATCATTTGTCCAAATTGGTGACGACATGACATCTCTATCTTGATTCATACCATAAAAATTTCTTTCTTTTTTTGTACCTCCACATAAACTTTTAGCTTCAGCGTAACTATTATTTTCTAGTCGGTGAAATTCTCCATGTAAAAGATTTAAGGCAAAAGGTTTATTCCCATTATTTGTTCCCGATATAAGAATAATTTTACAATTACTATCAACAACTTCAGTCCATTTATGCTCAGTAACTTGTGAAAATTGACAAATATTATTAATTAATTGATTTTGATTAGTAAGTATTTCTAAAGTTCTATAAAAACCTTTAATTTTATTCTTAAATTTAATACATAATTTCTCACCATTTTTTGTTAATGTCCAGAATTTCTCATCATCAGGATTTTTAGGATAAATTTTTGAGCCACGATAATATGGATTATTATTTCTTTCATAATAAGACCTTCTTGCCCCTTGTCCAACTCCACCAAGACGAAAAGTTAACCAAATTAAATTATTAAATAAATCGGCAACTATGGTTTTTTTATCTTCTATAATAAAAGGAGTATAACTTAAAATTAAAGTACCTTTTTGTTGATCACATTCATCATTATCAGATTCAATTATTCTACCGTTAATTAAATTAAATTTTACCCATGCAATATTTCTAGGCTGAATTAAACCAAATAACTTACTTTCCCATTCTTGTACTTTATCAACCGACAAAACCCCTAATGTAAAAACTCTAAACCAGTATCTTAACATTGATTTAAAAGCAGTTGATCTTACTTCTTCATCGGCATAAGTATCATACTGATATTTACCATCTCTTGTTAACCTGAAATTACCATCTCTATCCTTTTTGAAAGGTTGATTAATGTTATTTATTTTTTGACTACCATGAATTAATTGCCCTTTTAAACTAAAATCCATTCTTAAAAATTTATCTTTAAATTCTATCTTTGATTCCAACTCTTTTAGTTGTCCGTAACCGCTATTAATTTGTGAGCCAATACCTTCTTGTAAACCATTAATTAACCAGTTTTTTACTTTCTTTAAAATTGCTTGATTTTTACAGTTATTTGCTAATCTTAAACCAATAACAAAAGTCGCATCTTTAAGAGATAAAAAAGGGTTAGGATTAGGGGAATATTTGAGATTATTATTTTCCCATGTCCAAATATTATTTGCCATATCCATTTCGATACTGCCTTCTTTCGGATATGCGTCAAAAAACACAACTTTTCCTGCTTGATCTGCTTTATTATTAGTGTCAATTGAACCAAAATAAGGAGCAATTTTGTTCTCAGCTTCCTTCCATGTTATACTCTCATTGTGCATCAATTCTCGGATGCCATAGTTACGAGCAACCCCACGCAAACTACTAGAGGGTAAATAGGGCATTCCTAAAGCGTCAAAGGCAGGTAATAAAATATTTTCTGGTCCTCGATGTCCTCCAACTCGTAACCGCCATGTTGACTTAGCTTCAAAAGATACCTCCGCCATTAATTTTGTACGTTGATTGAGGGTATTCAGACGACTGCTATAATTTCGGGCTTTTTCTTGGGCTTTATGCAAAATTTCAACTTTAGTACCGTCTTTATATTGGTAATCAGGCGATCGCATCCACCGTAAATACTCCACAAAACTGGCACTGTTATCAATGGTAGGCGGTGTTGTTTCAAATAACCAAGGATTAGGCATCTTGTCACTTTCTCCGACTTTTTTGGCTTTAGAAGTAGGAGGTTTTCCACTACCGCCACTTCCACTATATTTTTTAGTTGGAAAACTGCTGGATTCTGATACAGTTTTTGAAGGTGTAGATGGAGATTTTAATTTTGGTTTAGGTGCTAAATATGTCATTATTTTATTTATAATTTAAGAACGAAAAATATTTGTACTTAATTTTGATTGAGAGAACGAGCAAAATTGAAAACTTCTTCTTGATTTTTTTCTGATAATTTATTAATAATTGACATTAATTTATCGGAAATGGAAACCCATTGCTTAGTGCTATTTTTCCAAATTACGATGAATTGATCCCTAGTAAATGAGGATAAATAAATAGTTTCTCCATTTTCATTAGCAAATTCTATTTCATAAGCATTGTCTCCATAATCTTCTAAAATTGTGCCTTGAGAGCCTATAAAAATATTTTTATCTGGCATATCAATAATTAACTCAACCACATCAAAAAGTTCGGGTTTAATCATTTTTTACTCCTAATATATAAGGTAGTTAATCTAGCAAAATCTTGGTTAGGTTCTATAATCCAACCTGTTCTAACTATTTCTTTTTGTTGTTCATTAATACCCTCAATTTCTAAATCTATTTGATAACGTTGTCCATAACTATCAAAAATTGTTTTTGTTACTTCTGCATCCAGTATCTTATCTTCAATTTGTTGTTTTAATTTTTTGTAATTATGTTTAGTATAGCCCAAGTGCAATTTAAACATTAACGCTTTATCTTTACCTCTCGGACTTTCTATATTGAGGGCATATTCAGTAATTTTACGATGGTCAATCACAATTTTGGTCGTGATTTCTCTTAATTTCATGATAATAATTAAAGTTTAATTATCCCCCGTAACATCGTGATAAATAGCGTTAGCCCAAAAAGCAAATTCTTGAGCAATTTGTAAGCCTAATCCCGTTAAACCTAAGTAGCTATCAGCAGATAAATTTTTGATGGTTTCTAAACCATTATTCCCTGCTAAATTTTGCTGAGATGATATGTCTTCTAAACATTGAAAATATTTTTTGACAACATCTATTTTTCCTTGTTGACTGAGGGCTTTTTCTTCAGCTTTTAATCGCATTAATCCCCATGTTGCTAGATAAGTATAAAGTTCGATCGACTGATTTTTTTGCTCTTTTAATTTAGTCAGTTCTGTTGTTGCTTCTCTTAATTTTTTTAAAGCATCATATACAGGGCTACTAATAGTTCTAGTGTCAAAATTTACCATAATTTACTCCTTTATTAACATTAAAATTTACTTTTTAAATTCCTACCTTATTAAGGGAGGTTAGGGGGAATTGTCCACAAATCATTTAGGACTGCTATAGCTTTTAATTCTCTATTTTCTTTGGCATAATGTCAGATTTGATTATTTTTTTATTTCCCTTCTCCTATTAGGAGAGGGGTAGGGGTGAGGTAAAAAATTAATTCCATTGTTGACAAAAACCACGCCCTAAACTTTCTTGTCCTCCAAATTGAATAATTTTATTATTGCTAATTAAACTGTTTAATTCTTCCAAAGATTCTTCACTATTACCATTAGCTTTAGTTGTTAAACCATTGGTATAGTACATTAAAGTATCAGGGGGAATTGCTTCCTCATAACGAAAACCACCATGAACAGCTTTATGCTCATCTAATTTGATTTTTACTTGTCGCCATAAACTCATTTCTATTAATGTGGCACAATGTTGATCAGGTAAAACTAAAACTTTATTAATAGATTGAGTAATATTATTTTGAGGAATAAAATCTCTCCAGTTTTTCCACTCTTTTAAATCACCTGATTTTAAGATCGCATCTTTTAAATAAACATTACTATTATTCTGTTTAAAACTGCAACTATAAACTTCTGGAATTTGAGGTAAATTTTCTTGATACCTTGCCCAACGATGCAATAATAAGGGGGAAGTAATCCAAACAATACCATGACTTAAAGAAGGCACAGGAAGGAATAAAATAGATCCATCTCCTATCCAAATATCACCCTGTTCTAATTGGGCATTATTATCTCCTAATTCGTTACCAAATAATTGAAATTTGATTGTTTGATCTCCAATAATTGCTCTTAATTTTCCTCTAATGGTACTCGAAGGAATGTAGGGTAAATTTGTGTGAGATTCTCTAGCAATACCTACTAAATTCCCCTCTTGAGTTGTACCACCTGTATGTAATGGTGCGAATAAATAAAGGTAAGTTTGATTCATTTTTAATAGTTATAAATTAAGTTTGTAGTTAACTCTTTAGAGTTGATGAAATTTTGAAAAAATGACTTTAGTCATTACTACGAAACAGGTTTTTGATCATTAATTTAAGTTGAATTAAAAAAATTTAATTTCTCATTATTTGTTAATATTTGAATAAACATAATTAATTCTCCTGATAAGGTAGCCAAAGTATTTCACCATAACCTAATCGTGTCCATTTTTTGACTTTTTCAGGAGCATTTTCTGTGTCTTGGAATAGCATTTCTGGTTCATTAAGATAAAACACTGTACCAGCAGGAGAAGCAAATACTTGAGGAGCTGGAATACTATTATTATTACTTTGGAAACGATTACTAATAATTAAAGGTTTCTCAGTAGCTACACTGACTAAATTTCCTTCTTTCTGGTTTTTATTAACTGTATAAGCTAATTTCCATTCCCACGGATAAGGGCGACATTTAGCGATATTATTTTCGGTTCTTTCAAAAATAGCAGGAGTTGCTAAATAACCTAAACTTTTTCTCTTTTGTTGATAGTTATTTTGAGATAATTGAACTAGATTATTCCATTGTTTATTTAACTGAGTACAAGGTTTTAAAAGGGCTTGATGTCCTTCTCCTCCTAGTTTAATAATTGTACCTTTTTCTGGTATTTCTATTAAAGAATTTAAGTCTTGATTTTGTTGAGGATAATTATTAATTTCTATTTTAACTGCTAATGACCAATTAGGAAGCATTCTAATGCAGTTTTCGACAAAATAACCATCACTATCTTTAACTTTTTTTGTGCCTGTTTCAATACTATTATGAGAACGAGTTTCTACTATCCAAGGGTATTGTTTTCCGTTATTTTTTAGAAGTAAATCTTCTTCTTTTATTTCTCCTATTTTTAACCAATTTTCAATCACATTACTAGATAAATAACGATGATATTTTTTTTCATTTTTGTCTAAATTTTTCTCATTACTATCTTTTTCTGTTTTGATAGTTATTAAAGGGCAAGGACGAGTTTTATCCCAATAAATATGATTCAAACAATGTTCAGGTTTCCATATTAACGGATGGAGCATTTTTGACCCAACATAATTTAAAGGACTAGGTAAATAAAGGGTGACATTTTCTCTTTCATTATGAGCTAAAAATATCCCTTTTAAGTTAAGTAAATAATCTTTTTGCAATAAGCCTCTAATGGCACCAGCAATGACATGATGACTAGGGGGAAAAATGCTTCCAGCCCATGCTCTTTCACCGGGTGTAAAAGGTTTGGCATCACGAAATAGTAAAACATCGAGGGGAGTTATGGTAAACCAAGACATAAGTAATAATGAATAATTAGTAATTAATTGATTTTTATTTCTCTTTTGCGAATCATGAAAGATGCTAGTTTGAACCAGTTAATAATTTCTTCGTTAACTCGGTTGGGTGGTGTCATTGTCCAAATTTCTGCTAAGAAGTTATTAAGACAACTTTCCAAAATTTTCTGCTGATCTGAATCAATATTTCTATTTGTTGTAAAGTTAATTACCCAATCTTTAATAGCTTGTTTGGTGGGTGCGGGGTGGGATTTCCACAAATTAGCTGACAATTCAAAAATACTCGGTTCTAGGGAACTATTTAATAATTGTTGCCACTTTTCAAAAACTGCAAATTTGGTGGTTGCTTTTAAAATATTTCCGTTACCATAAATGACTCTAACTTGCACTGCATCCTTAGCAATTTTTTCACCCTCTTTCATGTAATAGTGTTCTTTTGCTTCTTCTTCTGCTTCCCACATATTCTCAAGGGCGATGGCCATTGGTACGGAGTGATGAGCGATGATAATACCAAAACTAATAGTAGCATTTTTGCCCATGGTGAATAATGGACGAGGCGAAACCGAAGGGGGGATAGTATTTTGATTGTTCCACTGCCAATAATCCCCTTGATTATCAAATTGATGATGAGGATCAGCTTCTCCTTTAAAACATTGTCGTAAATCCCATAACCAATTATCCCACTCCCAAAGATTAGAATAAGCTAGAACATCATCTCCTCCACCATAAATTAGTCTTCCAGCGTATCTTTCTTCTGTAAGATAAGGTACTAATTGATTGGAAAAGTCTAATAATGCACGGCTCAGAGAACTGTGAGTAGAAGGTCCCATTCTTTTCTGTAGCTGAATAAACTCATTATATTCTTGAGACACAGAGTTATTTTTCATCTTTTCAGATAAACTAGGGGCGATATAATCTTGATACTTACCTAACTTGTCTCCTTTTAACCACTCACTCATACCATCACCATCACCAGCAGATAATACATACCAGTCAGCAGGGTTATTTGCCGAGTAATATTCGTTTATGTTTTGTTGTAACTCCTGTTGATAACTAATGTCTGTTTCTGTATCTAATTCTTCGACTAACCAACCTGCATTGAGGAAACGGGGATGATATTTACTATATTTTTTATTACTGTGACTGTCAATCCAAGGAATTCCCCATGCTTGGGTGACGGCATCAGGAATTTTTCTGTGATCAGCGATAATTTTTTGATTAAGATAAGAGCAAACTTGATGAAAATAGTTTAATTTATCTTCTTTTTCTGCTTCTGTACCTATCTTTAAATATCCTGCGACTCCTGCGGTTAAGTCTGGATAAGAGGGCTTAATTTGTTCTTCTGTTAAGTGTAATAGGTTAGGTAAGATTTTATGTAAACCTCTTTTTACTGTCTCAGTGGCGTTAAGTTTTTCTCTACCATCAAATAACCCCGCTTGACGTTGCCAATACTGTCTCGTTTGTCCTTCACTTAACCAATCATTATTTTTATTCCCCTCTGGATGTACGACTGCGCCAATACCCGATACTGTTGATTTTTCACCGAATGCTGTAGGTATTTCCCAACTACGGGCATTTTTAACAGATGCTAAAGCTAATCTGGTTTGGTCAAAAATTGCAGCCCACCATGAGCCGACATTAGCACTAGCAGGATGTCTTCTCCAAGTTTCTAGGCGAATTTTCCCAGCTTTTTGTAAGAATGCCAATTCTTTTTCTAAAAATAAAGCCTTTTCACCGACAAGGTTATAAGCCTGATTTTGAGTATCAATCCATTTTGTATCTTCTTCTGGATTTTCGACTATTTGCTCATCTTTGAAAATTTCACTACTTTTTAATTCTATCCCTTCCTTACCAATGGGTACACCCACATAATAGGTTTGCCACTGAGCATCTAACCACCCTTTCCAAGTGTTACTATTTTCTAGTAATCCTTTCATCCAAGATTTTTCACCATTCTGAGGATGTTGTAAATAGTTAAAGACTAAACTACTCACTTCTCGCCATCCGTTTAATAGTTCATTTTTAGCTGTCTCCATCGCCGAAGCTACTTTTTCTTTGGGTAGAATTAAAATAATGACATTAGGAAAACCTGCTGTTAACAGTTTTCTCCCTTCTGGTTGTTTAATCCAGTTGTCAAAATGAGGATATTTTTCTAGTAACCAGTGATCAATTAAAGGTTGTTGAAATAAACTGGGATAAAGGAGGGTGTCTGCACCGTAAATTTGTGCTAATTTCCAACTAACTTTCGCGCTGAGATAATGAAGAATCCATGAACCTGCCCAAAAATCTCGCATTTTACGACTGGCTTTGATTAATTCTTGGATGGGAGAAAAAGTAAAAGCCGTTAGATAAGGATGAGATAATTTTTTGTCTTTTTGCCAATTACTTTGCAATTCTTCTGTAGTTAAATTATATCCTGTTAATGCTCCTGCCATGGCGGAGGTTAAACTGGCGTGATTCCAAATACTGCTATCAGGTAAACGAGTTTCGGCTGGAGATAATAGCAAGGAATAATCATCAAATTGTCGGCATACTGCTTCAGGTAAACAACGCCATAACCACCAATATAATTCTTTGGTTTTTTCGATGTCGTCTCTATTTTCCCTTAAGTCTTGGGGAATTTGATTAAATAGTTGATTTTCTTGATTGGTTAAATATTCTATACGGTTACTGATTAGTTGCTGATGTTGTTTTATTTGCAGGTTTAATTTTTCTCCTGAAAGAAGATGAGATATTTGTAAACCATTATCACCATAATTAATTGAAGCAGTGACACTTCCTATAGCACCCCTATCACTAGCAGAAGTAAGAAAATCAGCTAATTTGATATGCTTCATTATTATTTTTGAGGATTCTTCGGGGTTTAATCCGTTTTCCACCCAATTATTCATGATTCCTAACTGTCGCCAAAAACTGTTTAAGCCCCTACCCGTATTATTATGTAGTGGTTTTAATATAGGATCATGAAGTAATCCCCAAATTTTGGACTGCCAATATGGTTGAGCCACTATGTTTTTTCCTAATTTTTTTGATACTATATAGTTTAGCTAGTTAAGATCAAGGCTTAATACTTTTAGATAATATTTATCACTTATAGTAATTAACTAACTTTTTCGTTAATATTAAAAGACTTCTGGGATTATAATTAAGCATTTAATAAATATTATCTTTTCGTTACTTTTCTTTATAGATTGTGATCAGCAATTCCTCAATTATTTTAATGTGAATTACCATTTTCCATGAAGTAAACGGTAGAAAGATACTGGTTATAAGGGATACGAACCCTTCGGGGTGAGAACCTTTCAACCAAAGAAAAAACCCTTCGGGGGTGAATTAACAGAGTTAGAAAAAGAAAAAAATAAAGAAATTGCATACATAGAGAATTGAAATTGAACTTAATATATTAGGAGCAAAACGCAGTAAAATAGTTAGTGAAATATTTGGTAATAGAAAATATTTGTTGGTAGATATGGTAATGGAAACAGTGTGTAAATTACATAACTTTCGTAGAAGTTAAAGAAGTCAAAAACTTGCTTAAAAATTAAGATTAACAAAAAAGAATATACAAAACAACTAATATATTATAGATTTTATTTATTTCCGATAAAGTCTATTAAAAGTATTGATTAGGAATAATTACCTGTTACTCCTAAACTAATTCTACTCTACAGGCTAGTTAGTTTTACTTTGTTGCAAGTAATGGGGGTAACTTAAATGATACTAACGCCGCAATCAAGACGAAAAAGCTCGAAATCCATAAACAGGCTTCTATTCCTCCCCATTGAAAGACAATGCCTGAAGTAATTGTACCTAATAATCGCCCTCCTGAGTTTGCCATGTAATAAAAGCCAACATTTAAAGCGACGTTGTCATCGTCGGTGTAGGCTAATACTAAATAAGAATGCACTGCGGAGTTAAAAGCGAATACTATTCCAAAGATGATTAATCCTCCCGTAATCACGATTTGCGGATTTAATCCTGCCATAAAGGCAATGGCGATGGCAACAGGTACTATAGTTAAAATAGAAGTCCAAATTTGAATAGTGCGCGCTTGGGGTGCTTTTCCCTCCTGATTTTGTCTTAAAATTGTGGGAGAAAAAGATTGAATAATACCGTAACCGATAACCCAACAAGCCATATAAGTACCGACTTGAATAAAAGTCCAACCTAAATTTGTGCCTAAAAAAACGGGTAAGGCAACCACAAACCAAATATCCCTTGCACCGAATAAGAAAAATCGAGCTAAGGATAAAATATTGATAGCTTTACTTTTAGAAAATAACTGCTTAAATTTAATTTTTGCTTTAATTTTACCTAAGTTTTTCGGTAAGAATTTACCAGTTAAAAAGATGACAAATAAAACTGAGGCTTGAATAAATAAAGCATTTTTAAAACCGAAAAATTCTAATAAAGCAGCACCCACAAAAAAGCCTAAACCTTTTAAGGCATTCTTTGATCCTGTAAGGATAGCAACCCATTTAAAGAGTTTTGATTCTTGCTCTTTTGGTACAACTAAACGTACGGCACTTTTAGAACTCATCTTCGTTAAATCTTTAGCAATACCCGAAAATGCTTGGGAAGTCATGACATATAAAACTTGAAACCAAGTTGCCCATTCAAAGTTAATTACTCCTAACATAACGAGGGCAAAAATTTGTAAAAAGATACCACCATAAAGAGTTAATCTTAACCCAAATTGAGAGCCAATCCAACCGCCTAAAAAGTTAGTAATAATGCCAAAAATTTCGTAAAATAAGAATAGAAAAGCGATTTCAATAGGGGTAAAACCAAGTTTATTAAAATGCAATAAAACGAGCATTCTTAATGCACCATCGGTGATAGTGTAACCCCAATAAGCAGAGGTAACTAAGGCATAATTGCGTAAATTTTTATCCATAATTTTTATTTATAATTTGATAATCGCCCCTAAATTCCCAATTCTGGGGACTTTTAATACGCCCCTAAATCCCCAATTCTGGGGACTTTTTTTGATTTCACTTCCAAAATTGAGGCAGGGAGGCTAAAATGAATTTGCTATCTTAATAACTAATTCCACGAGGCGATTAGAATAACCCCATTCGTTGTCATACCATGCTAAAATTTTTACCTGAGTTTCGTTGATTACCATGGTTGAAAGGGCATCAATAATTGAGGATCTTGAATCGTCTTTGTAATCTATTGAAACTAAAGGACGTTCTTCATAACCTAAAATGTCTTTTAATTCCCCTTCGGAGGCTTTTTTTAATAAACTGTTAACTTCTTCTACACTGGTTTTACGGTTAACTTCAAACACACAATCTGTTAAAGAAGCGTTTAACATTGGCACTCTTACTGCTATGCCGTTTAATTTTCCTTGTAACTCTGGGTAAATCATGGCGATCGCCGTTGCCGAACCTGTAGTTGTGGGAACTAAAGATTGAATACAAGATCTAGCTCTGCGTAAGTCTTTATGGGGTGCATCAACTACAATCTGGGTATTAGTCACATCATGAATAGTAGTGATAACGCCGTGTTTAATGCCTAATCCCTCATGAATAACTTTAACGACAGGTGCTAAACAATTAGTAGTACAAGAAGCGGCTGTTAATAAATGATGTTTTTCAGGGTTATAAAGATGATCATTCACACCTACCACAATATTAAGGGCTTTTTCCTTCACTGGTGCAGCAACCACAACTTTTTTGACACCATGCTCAAAATAAGGGTTTAAAGTCTCAGGAGTGCGGAATTTACCTGAAGATTCGATAACTAAATCTACTCCTAAATCTGCCCAAGGTACTTGTTGGGGTGTAGAATGTTCACTAAAAGTAACGGTTTTTCCGTCAAGGATAAATTTATCTTCTTTAACAGTAATATTTTTGTGCCAACGCCCATGCACAGAATCAAACTCTAATAAATGGGCTGCTGTAGCTACACCACCTTTAATTTCGTTAATATGTACAAATTCTATCTCAGGATTATTCCAACCAGCCCGAAATGCTAATCTGCCGATTCTTCCAAAACCGTTAATGCCAACACGCATATAAATAAACTTTTTTTGATGAGTTAAGATAACAATAAAAGTTGTTGTTTAAAAATATCCTTAAATGTTTTAGATAAACACCAGTCAAAGACTATTGGTTAAAGTTTTTTTTAATTTATTTACAACTTATTTTCAGTAATATTTTATCTTCAAATCAAGAAAAGTTGGTTTAAGATTTGGTTAAGATAATTAATAACAGATTAGACTCAGATCTTGCATGACTTACATTAATACTTAATAGTTAAAGGTGAGCACATCAATTCTCTTATGGTTTATGCTGAGATCTTGCACTAGATCAAAAATACTTAATAAGCAAAAGTAAAAAAATCAATTTTAGTATAGTTTTAGTCAATTTTAATCCCTTTGCCCTTTGCCCCTTGTCCTTTTGCCCCACCGTCACCAGTTAATGGAAATAAGATGCAAGAGCTGAGTATTAATGGGCGATCGCCATATCAGGGAAAACCTGTTGTACGGCTGGATGTACTAAATGATGAGATTGTATATTTAACCCTAGTGCTAAACTGGCATCTTGTTTTAACGCCCCAATTCCTTGATTAGCTAATTTGAGAACATAAGGTAAAGTATTATTATTTAATGCTTGTGTAGCTGTCCAAGGTACTGCGCCCGGAAGGTTAGGAATACCTAAATGAATTACCCCTTCTTCTATATAACTAGGTTGACTATGGGAAGTTGTGCGTAAAGTTTCAATACAACCACCTTGATCTACAGCTACATCCATAATCACCGAACCTTCAGACATTTTTTTGACTAATTCCCTTGATACGAGAATAGGAGCTTTTTTCCCTGTAATTAATACCGCACCAATTAATAAATCGGCTTTAATCACTGCTTGAGCGATATGTTGAGAGTTACTATATAATAGCTCAACTCTCGATCCAAAAAGGGTTTCTAAGTAAGCTAATCTATCAATACTCACATCAAGAATAGTAACTTTTGCACCCATACCCACCGCAATTTTAGCCGCTTCCGTGCCAACGATTCCTCCTCCCAAAATCACCACATTTCCTTGCTCAACCCCTGCTATTCCCCCTAATAATACCCCTTTGCCTCCTTGTTGTTTTTCTAAATATCTTGCACCTATTTGTACGGCTAGTTTTCCTGCAATAATACTCATAGGAGTCAAAAGAGGTAATCTGCCGTCAGCTAATTGTACGGTTTCATAAGCGATCGCTGTTACACCACTTTTAAGGAGAAATTCTGTTAAACTACGATCTGCTGCTAAATGAAGGTAAGTAAATAATATTTGTTCTTGATTAATATATTTGTACTCAGAAGAAAGAGGCTCTTTGACTTTAATAATTAACTCTTGATGCCATGCGGTTTGAGTATCAACAATAGTTGCCCCTACTTTTTGATAATCTTCGTTGCTAAAACCAGAACCAATTCCAGCATTTTCTTCTATAAATACTTGATGGTTTTGTTGGGTTAAAACCTTTATACTCGCTGGAGTTAAGCCAACTCGAAATTCTTGATCTTTAATTTCTTTAGGGACACCAATTTTCATTTTAATTTTCGTGAGAATCTTTGATCAATATTAAATTATAAATGCTTTATCGTAATTCTTTTCGATTTTTACATAAGACTAAAATATTATATATATAAAGTAGAAAAATTATTCAAGGTGTAGCTATATAGTAGAAAATAAAAAGAATCTCATTTTTTAACTAAAATTGCGTAACTTTCATCATGGAATTATCAGTCATTATTCTTACCTATAACGAAGAAGCTAATTTACATACTTCTTTATCAAGTTTACAAAAGTTAGACGCAGAAATTTTTATTATTGACTCAGGGAGTAGCGATCGCACCATTGAAATAGCGAAAGAATATAATTGTCAAGTATTTAATAATCCGTGGGAAAATTATGCACAACAACTTAATTGGGGTTTAAAAAACTTACCCATTACAACCCCTTGGATTATGAGATTAGATGCAGATGAGCGATTAACCCCAGAATTAGTGACAGAAATAAAAGAGAAATTACCCTTAACCCCGAAAAATATTGGCGGTTATCAAATGAAAAGAAGAGTATTTTTTATGGGGCGTTGGATTCGTCACGGTGGTTATTATCCGACTTGGTTACTGAGAATTTGGCGTAATGGTAATGGTATTTGTGAACAAAGATGGATGGATGAGCATATTATTCTCTCAGAAGGGGAAATTGTGGATTTACAAAACGATATTATTGACGAAAATCAAAAAGGTTTAAGTTTTTGGGTAAATAAACATAATAGTTATGCTGATAGAGAAGTAAAAGATATGTTAGCTATGGAAAAAGCAGAAGAAAATCAACAAAATATTTTAGACAATAGTCAAACTTCTCAAGCATCTCAACGAAGATGGGTTAAAAAAAATTTATATGTCAAATCTCCTTTATTTTTAAGAGCATTTATTTATTGGTTATTACGCTATACCATTGGTTTAGGATTTTTAGACGGTATCGAAGGTATGATGTTTCACTTTTTACAAGGATTTTGGTATCGTTTTTTGGTAGATGCTAAAATTTATGAATTAAAACGTCAATCTCGATTAACACAACCATAGAAAATTATGATCGCCCAAATTGACTCAAAATACTATACATCTAAAGAATATTTGCAGTTAGAAGAAATATCAGAAACTAAAAATGAATATCTTAACGGAGAAATTATCCCTATGGCAGGAGGTACAACAAATCATAATAAATTAGCTCTTAATTTTTGTCGAGCTTTTCCTTTAACCATTAACGATCAAGATTATGATATTTATATGAATGATGTTAAACTATCCATTCCTGAATATCAAATTTATACTTATCCTGATATTATGATTATTGAAGGTGAGCCTAGTTACGAATCAAATAATTCTACTATCGTCACAAATCCTAAAATTATCATCGAAATTTTATCATCTTCCACACAACATTATGATCGTCATAATAAATTTAGATTTTACCGTTCTTTACCTACCTTACAAGAATATATTTTAATTTCTCAATCTAGTTATTATCTTGAACAATTCGTGAAACAAGATGATCAACAATGGTTATTTAAAGCCACAGAAGGAGAAGATAATCATCTTTGTCTAAAAACTGTTGATTATAGTATATCTTTTACAAATCTCTATCATCGAATTAAGTTTGATACATCAAATTAATACAATTTATATTTTTATGATTTAGAAAAATACTTAATAAATAAAAGTGATAAAATAAATTTCAATACAATTAAAGTCAATTTTATATAGTCTATTCTCTTTTTTTTAGTATCTTTACAGGAAGTGTAAAATCTGAGTTATATTTTCATCATTGTATAAAAGTAAAATTGTGAGTGTTGATTTTTTCTCGAATAAAATATTAGTTACTGGTGCGGCGGGTTTTATTGGTTTTCATTTATGTAAATACTTATTGCAAAAAAATCATCCTGTAGTGGGAATTGATAATCTTAATGATTATTATGATGTATCTTTAAAAAAAGCACGTCTCAAAGAATTAGAAATATTTGATAAATTCCACTTTCATCTCATAGATTTAACTCATGAGGAAAAAATTAACCATTTATTTGAACAAGAAAAATTTGATATAGTAGTTAATCTAGCTGCTCAAGCTGGAGTTCGTTATTCCCTTGAAAACCCCCATGCTTATATTAATAGTAATTTAGTGGGTTTTTTGAACATTTTAGAAGGTTGTCGTCATAATCCCGTTAAACATCTCGTATTTGCTTCTTCTAGCTCTGTTTATGGCATGAATAGCAAAATTCCTTTTAGTACTAATGACCCTGTTGATTATCCCATTAGTTTATACGCAGCGACGAAAAGATCTAATGAACTAATGGCTTATACTTATAGTCATCTTTATAACATTCCTTGTACAGGATTACGCTTTTTTACAGTATATGGCCCTTGGGGACGACCTGATATGGCTTTATTTCTCTTCACCAAAGCAATTTTAAAAGGAGAAAAAATCCCTGTTTTTAACTACGGCAAAATGCAAAGAGATTTTACTTATATTGATGATATTGTTTTAGGCATCGAAAAAGTAATGGAAAAAACACCGTCGGGAATTCCACCCTATAAACTATATAACATTGGCAATAATCAACCTGTGGAATTACTTTATCTCATTGAAGTTTTAGAAAAATCTTTAGGTAAATTAGCCGTAAAAGAATTATTACCGATGCAACAAGGAGATGTTTTAACTACTTATGCCGATGTCGATGAGTTAATCCATGATGTACAATTTAGCCCAAATACCCCCATTGAAGTGGGAGTTCAAAATTTTGTCCATTGGTATTATGATTACTATAATCCTAATTAAATATTTTTAGAGATGATAAATTAACATTTATTAATAATATTTTTGAATAAATCTTCTATAATTCTATGGAATTAAGAGGAAACTTTTTGTGAGGAATATCAAAAAATGAGCAATATGAAAAAATATGTAGCCGAATTAATCGGTACTTTTTGGTTAGTTTTTGGCGGTTGTGGTAGTGCCGTGTTAGCTGCTAATTTCGGTGGTGACGGTAATCCTTTTGGTATCGCTTTTGTGGGGGTTTCCCTCGCCTTTGGTTTAACAGTATTAACAATGGCTTATGCTGTATGACATATTTCGGGTGGTCATTTTAACCCAGCCGTATCCTTTGGTTTATGGGCTGGAAAACGTTTTCCTGCTTCTGAATTACTACCTTATATCATCGCTCAAGTAATAGGAGCAATTTTAGCAGGTTTAATCTTATTTATTATCGCTAGTGGTGTAGAAGGCGGACTTGATTTAAGCGGAAGTAATCCTTTTGCTACCAATGGTTATGGTAATCACTCTCCCGGTGGTTATTCTCTTTTAGCGGCATTAGTTACAGAAGTAGTTTTAACTTTTATCTTCTTATTTATCATTTTAGGCTCAACGGATAGACGCGCCCCAGCTGGTTTTGCACCTATTCCTATCGGTTTAGGTTTAACTTTAATTCACTTAATCAGTATTCCCGTAACAAATACTTCTGTTAATCCAGCTAGAAGTACGGGAGTAGCTTTATTCACAGGAAATATAGAAATTATCGGGCAATTATGGTTATTCTGGTTTGCACCCATTTTAGGTGCTGTTTTAGCTGGTTTTCTATACTATAGCTACTTTGCTGAATCTACTCCTCTGACTAAAGACATTGAAGAATAGTTTTTAACTATCTATCAGCTATCAGTTTTATTTTTTTACTGACGGGTGACTTGCTAACTTCTTTAAATTAGGAATTATATTCATCTGAAATAAACTAAATGAAATAATACTAAACTAGGGATTTGGTGGGCTATGCCCACCCTATTAATTATTACATCATACCGGGCATACCCATGCCACCCATACCGGGCATACCCATACCACCCATGCCACCCATACCACTCATATCAGGTGCGGAGGCTTCAGGTTCGGGTTTTTCTACTACAAGGGCTTCTGTGGTTAAAATCATTCCTGCAATGGAAGCAGCATTTTGTAAAGAAGAACGTACTACTTTAGCAGGATCGATAATTCCAGAAGCGATTAAGTCTTCATATTCACCAGTTAGGGCATTATAACCGATATTAACGGCGGATTCTCTGACTTTTTCTACCACTACAGAGCCTTCTACCCCCGCATTGGTTGCGATTTGACGTAAAGGTGCTTCAATAGCTTTGATGACGATTTGCGCACCAATTTTTTCTTCTTCAATGGTTAAACTATTTTTGAAGGCTTCTACTTTACTGGCTAAGTGAATTAAAGTTGAACCACCACCAGCTACAATTCCTTCTTCCACTGCGGCTTTAGTAGCGTTTAAAGCATCCTCAATGCGCAATTTACGCTCTTTTAATTCGGTTTCAGTCGCTGCACCTACTTTAATTACCGCTACACCACCAGCTAATTTAGCAATGCGCTCTTTTAGTTTTTCTGCGTCATAATCAGAATCAGTTTCCGCTAATTGTTTACGGATTTGGGCAACTCTTTTCTCAATGTCCCCTTTATTTCCACCATCGGCGACAATAATGGTATTATCTTTTTCGATGGTAATTTTATGAGCTTTTCCTAAATGATCTAAAGTAGCCGTATCTAGGCTTAAACCGATGTCTTCGGAAATTACTCTTCCCCCTGTTAAGATGGCAATATCTTCTAAAGCGGCTTTTCTGCGATCGCCAAAACTAGGAGCTTTGATAGCGGCTACATTTAAAACACCTCTGGCTTTATTGACGACAAGGGTAGCTAAGGCTTCACCGTCAATATCTTCGGCGATAATTAATAAAGGACGAGCAGCTCGTGCTACATTTTCCAATACAGGAACTAAGTCAGCAATGGCACTAATTTTTTTATCAGTAATGAGAATAAGAGGATTTTCAAACTCAACAATCTGTTTTTCTTGATCGGTGATAAAGTAAGGAGAAACATAACCACGATCAATCTGCATACCTTCAACGACTTCCAATTCAGTGGCTAAGGATTTAGATTCTTCCACGGTAATAACACCATCTTTGGTGACTTTATCCATAGCAGTGGCAATCATTGCACCGATTTCTTCATCATTTCCAGCCGATACCGTAGCTACTTGATTAATAGCATCACCTTGTACGGGTTGGGCTACAGCTTCAATTTCTTTGATTAAAAAAGTAATAGCCTTATCGATACCACGACGTAAAGCCACAGGATTTGCCCCCGCAGTAACGTTTTTCAAGCCTTCATGAACCATAGCTTGAGCGATAACTGTAGCCGTTGTTGTACCATCTCCTGCGATGTCTTTAGTTTTAGAAGCAACTTCTCTGACTAATCTTGCACCAACATTTTGCAAAGGATTTTCTAATTCTACTTCTTTTGCAACACTGATACCGTCTTTTACGATTTCAGGTGCTCCGAATTTTCTTTCTAATAATACATTTCTACCTTTAGGACCTAAGGTTACTTTAACAGCATTTGCTAAAGCATTGACACCTTGTTCTAAAGATCTTCTGGATTCTTCTCTAAATGATACTATTTTAGACATATAGATTTCTATTTTATTTATTCACCATACATCAATTTAGCGCTCTTGGTGTCTGAGTGCTAATACGGTTATCTTCACCTTTGATTTTTTACTCCAATTTTGCTTGGTTAAAATATAGTTCAAAGTTGAAAAAACTGTTTCTATTAGACTTCTTCACAAAATAGGGAGCGGGGAATAGTAGATTAAAATTGACAAATTATAAACAAGAATTGATTTAATTTTAAATTTATGGAGATGTCTATTAGGAGGAATATAAGCTAGACAAATCTTCTTGCATCTTATTCACCACTAAATCATAGCATTGTTGAACATAGGTGCGATCTCTACTAGCTTCAATGCCATAACTATCAAAATAAATTGGTTGACAAACTTTTGTGGTCATGGCAACAGGTAATGGTATATTAGGTAAAGGGCCAATGGCTAAACCCCAAGGTAAGCCTAAATATATCGGAAAAGTTTGAGGATCAAGATCGAAAATCCAAGGAAATAACCCTTGTTTATTCAACCCTTTTACTTGCTCATATAGGTCTGCTAACACAAAAATACTCTCATGAGCTCCTTTAGAAATTAAGGGTACGATGGGTAAGGAATAACGCAACGCTAATTTTATAAAGCCTTTTCTACCAACAAATTTTATTTGATTTCTTTCTGTGTAGGGACGAAAGACATCTTCTGCACCTCCCGGATAGACTAAAACACTAGCATTATTTTCAATAGCGGCCATGGCCATGTTAGGATTAGCACGAATAGCACCAGTTTTAGCCGCTAAACGAGTTATACCTTGATAAGCCGTCCATGCCATAGGGTGCATTAAACCGTAAGCTAAACGATCAGTACCAAAATGCTTAAACCAATCATACATCATCATAACCATATCAGGGGCAGCAATACCACCATTATGAGAGCCCACTAATAAAACTTGCCCTTGGGGGATATTTTCCCAACCACTGGTTTCTACTCTAAAATAATATTTATAAAGTAGTTCCCAAAAAGGCATTAATTGTTTAATTGTATCAGGATCTCTTTGGGTTAATGACCAACCAAAATCTTTTTTATCCATGAAAACAGAATGAAGAATTAAATATAAACCAATATTGCTTATCTATTGTAACTTTTCCCATTGAGAAAATGTTGCTGCTTGTCCGCAAAATTGATTATTATTATCAGTTAAATTCCAAAGAATTATGTCTGTTATATTATATCTTTTTCCAGTGCTAGAAACTCTAACACCACCATAATTAGTGATATAACCTTTTCGATTTGCTTCTTTTAATAATGCTTCTCTTTCTTCTTGTGATATAGCCTCCGTCGTATTTTTTGAGGGCGTTTTGATTAAAGTTTCCCAATCCATTTCCCATAATTCTAAGGCTTTTTTATTACCATAATTATAGATAGGATTTAGATTATTATTATGAGATAAAACGACAAAATCAGCATTAAATAAATTTTTTGCCTGAGTTATTTTATCAACATTTTTTCTAGTTATTAAAGGTTTTCTTAGTAATTTTTCATAACTATTTAAGATAATTTGTGTCCAGATAATAATTTCTTCTTTTTCCCAAATATTATTCATTTTTATATTTTGCCCCTAAATTCTCAATTATGGAGACTTTTTTTGTTTATATTTTGCCACTAAATCCCCAATCATGGGGACTTTCTTTAT
>JAACUG010000072.1:0-8146 GCA_009993045.1 Cyanobacteria bacterium CG_2015-22_32_23 | reverse complement strand
TTTATTTATATTTTGCCCCTAAATCCCCAATGATGGGGACTTTCTTTATTTATATTTTGCCCCTAAATCCCCAATGATGGGGACTTTCTTTGTTCTTTTAGTATATTTTATTGCTCATGATCTTACCTTAACATTTATCGTATTTTATCGATGGTAAAATGGTTTTTTAACTATCCTTGCAGGATATAATTTTTCTCTAATTTCTATGTCTAGTTTTTGCCCTATTTTACTATAATTATACGGTACATAACCAAGGGCGATCGCCTTATTTAAAGTGGGAGATAAAGTTCCACTGGTAATATGTCCAACTACTTGATTGTTAATCAAAATGGGATAGTCATGACGGGCGATATATTTACCTTCCATCTCTATAGCAACTAAACGCTTCTTGACTTTTTCTTGCTTTTGTGTTAATAAAATGTCTTTGCCGATAAAATCATGATTGAAATTTACTACCCATGATATACCAGCTTCTAAGGGTGTTATTTCCTCATTCATGTCTTGTCCGTACAATCCCATACAAGCCTCTAAACGGAGGGTATCACGACAGCCTAAACCACAAGGAGTAACGTTTTTACCAAGAAAATGCTTCCATAATTTTTGAGCAATAGTAGGAGTTGTCATAATTTCAAAACCATCCTCTCCAGTGTAACCAGTACGCGCAATGAAAACTGTTTCTGCGTCAATTTCTGTGGTGAGATGTCCAAAACTAGGGAGAGTTGTTAAGTCTTCGGTAACCAGAGGGTTAAGATATTCAACGGCATTTTTTCCTTGTAAAGCGATTAAAGCTAAATCACGGGAGTTGTCTTTTAATTCGATGTCTTGATTTTTCAAGTTTTCCGTTAACCAATGCCAATCTTTAGAAGTGGTTGAGGCATTAACAATTAATATTCCAGACTCGATATTTTCTTCATTTCCCCCTTGATAATAAAAAATAATATCGTCAATAATGCCACCTTTATGGTTTAATAATACCGAATACTGGGCTTGTCCTGACTCTAAATTACTCAAGTCAGAAGGTACAAGATAATTTAAACTTGATCTTAAGGCTTTTCCTTGTAATGAAAATTTACCCATATGAGAAATATCAAACATTCCTACGGATTCTCTCACCGCTTGATGTTCTTTTTTTAAACCGCTATATTGTAAAGCCATTTCCCACCCCGCAAAATCAGTAAATTTAGCTTTTGATTCTACGGAGAGGAAATAAAGAGGAGTTTGTAATGAATTTGATTGTGTCACTGTCATGAATGAAATGAGTTAATTAATTATTATCCCATGAAGTAACTATCCATCAAGTAAAATTTCTCCATCAGTGACTTTTTGTTGTAATTCTCGCCAAAGTTGCGCTTCTTCTGGAGTAACAATTTTATCTTCATAGATGGCATTTTTGATCATTTGACTTTCCGCTTGGGATAATCTACCATCGGCTAGAGCATTTGCAATCATTTGCTTTAATTTAGTGTTATCTTCTGTCATATATTTATATTGATTACATCAATTAATTTATTGAGTTTTCATTTTAATCCATTATTCTCAAAATAAAACTATTTATTGTTAACCTTTTTTTTGATCATCTAAGATTAATCTTGGATATATTCTTCACCACTTTTTAAACATAATTCTGCGCGCATAAATTCTCTACCTAAATAAGCGGCATGATCTAACATACTAAGGGGAATAAGTTTTGTTTTTTCTAACAAGTTAACACATATTTCTTTCGCTGTTCTACCGCTAAAAGTTTGAGTTGCCATTCTCGGCTTACTACCTTTACAGGCTATCACTTCACCAGTGTCTGGATCAACTGCTAATCCTTGCTCATTAATGGCGTTTGTGTA
Organism: Cyanobacteria bacterium CG_2015-22_32_23; assembly: GCA_009993045.1. Taxonomy (GTDB): domain Bacteria; phylum Cyanobacteriota; class Cyanobacteriia; order Cyanobacteriales; family Cyanobacteriaceae; genus Geminocystis. The sequence goes on along the minus strand of JAACUG010000072.1, from coordinate 6,308 downwards.
ATGATCAGCACAGATTAATCCATCTTTTCGGTTTAAATATATAATAAAGTAGCCGTCAGGATCTAACTGTATATTTCTTTTTGATAGTTCGTTGTCTATATCTGTTAAGGATAATGCTGTTTTCATAATTATTTTTTTATTTATATTCCATCTTTAATTGTCCATTTTTCCTTGCCAATTAGCAACAAGTTTTTCTGTTAATATTTCTATCTCTTTTATTTTCAAGTTTGATTCTATTGGTGATGATGTAAAATTAATTTCGGTTCGCCATTGATAGGGTATATTAATATAGCCGTGATATAAACCTAATAAGTATCCTGTTAAAATAGCTGTAGCTTCCGATTCTTGAGCAAAATAACTACTTCTTTGTAAGGAAATTTTGAGATTATCAGGAAAGCTAAAAAAACAATAAATACTTTGATAAATACTTAATAAATTCTTAGGGATATTTGTAGATAATTTTTCTTCTACTTGGGTTAATGGTGCGTGATTTTTGATGAATTCTTCTATTAATTGAAGATAGTTTTTTATCTCATCTTTTCCTTTGGTTAAATTACCAATTATTTCTGAAAATTCTAATTCATTTGTCAGGATAAGATTAACTATTGTTATTATTATTTTTATACTATCTTCCTCTATTTTCCCCAGGGAATAGTTATTACTAATTATAGCTAATTCTTTTTCTAAAATTTTAGGATTATGATAATTATAAATCATAAGAGGAAACATTGCGATCGCAATATCTGAGGGGAAGAAATGTTGAGATTGAGTTTGCCAAAATAGTTGAAATTGATAATTATTAATGGCTAAATATTGTAATAATTGACAAGCTAGAGAAAAAGAATCATGATTATTTTTGATAAAATTACTATGTTGATTAACTAAGTTTTTCCCGATAAATGCAGTAATAAAACTGCCCAAAACTTTGTCAGAAGGTAGAAAAAGTAATGACATATTATAGTAAATAATAGATTAAATAAATGTTGTTAAATTATATAAAAATTATGTCTGAATATAATAAATTAATATCAATAGGTTAAGATTAGACAATAAAAAATTATGTTGAAATTGTATCTATTAAATCAATTAATTATTAGGGTGAAAATAATCGTAAATAATTTGTGCTAAATTTTCTCCAATACCTGATACTTCTTGAAGTTGTTTAACCGTTGCTTCTCTGATATAATCAATAGAATTAAAATGAGCCAATAGTAACTTTTGACGTTCAAATCCTAACCCATTTATATCATCTAAAATTGATCTTCGACTAGCTTTTAATCTTTGTTGACGATGAAAAGTAATAGCAAAACGATGCGCTTCATCTCTTAATCTTCTTAATAATTGTACTCCTATTTGTTCAGAATTAGTTGATAAGGGTTGAGATTGATTAGGTAAGAAAATTTCTTCTCTTTTTTTAGCTAAACTAATGACGTTAATTTTAGATAATAAATTCATTTCTTCTAACACTTCACACACAGAAGAAAGTTGTCCTTTTCCTCCATCTATCATCACTAAATCTGGAGATTCTTCTTGCCTAGAAAACCGTCTTTTTATTATTTCTTGAAGGGAGGCAAAATCGTCTGAATGTCCTATTTTTATATCTGGATTTTGAATTTTATAATGACGATAATGTTGTTTAGCGGGTAAACCATCAATAAAAACAACCCTTGAAGCTACGGCATTTGAGCCTTGTATATGAGAAATATCATAACCTTCAATTCTTCTAGGTAACATGGGTAAATCCAAAATATTCGCTAAATCTTCCATAGCTTGTAAATTACCTTCACTAAATTTTTGACTTCTTTCTAACTCAATTTTAGCATTTCTTTCTACCATAGAAATTAACTCAGCTTTTTGTTGTTTTTGGGGTGTGATAATAGTAACTTTTTTACCTTTTTTTACCCTTAGCCAATTAGTAAAAATTTCTTCATCAGGTAAAGGATATTGTACTAAAATTTCTGAAGGTATTTCTAATGAGTCAATATGGTGATAATGTTCTTCTAAAACTCGTTGTAAAATCTCTCCTTTTTCATCATTAATATTATTATCAGTAAAAAATCCTAATCTACTGATTAAACGCCCTGCCCGAATTTGAAATAATTGAATACAAGTATGACTATCATCTTGGGCTAAAGCAATGGCATCACGAGAAATAGTGTCGTCAGGTAAAGCTACTTTTTGACTAGAAAATAATTGAGTTAAACTATAAATTTGATCTCGATATTTAGCGGCTTTTTCAAAGTCTAAATTCTCCGCATTTATGCTCATTTGTTGAGTCAATTGATTAATTAATTCATCCGTTCTTCCTTGAAAAATTAAAGCAATTTTATTAATAATTTCTCGATAGTTTTCAGGAGTAATTAAATTTTGACAAACCCCGGGGCATTTTCCTATATCATAATTCAAACAAGGGCGATCTTTATATAAAGGTTTTGATCTTTGTCGCAGAGGAAAAGTACGTTTAATAATATCAAGAGTTTCTCTCAATTTTCCACTATCAACATAAGGACCATAATAACGATCTAGTTTACTATTTAAGCGTCTTTTGCGAGTAATAAAAATTCTGGGATAAACGTCAGACCAAGTAATACAAACATAAGGATATTTTTTGTCATCTTTAAGTAAAACATTAAAATGAGGTTGATGCTGCTTAATTAAATTAGCTTCTAAAGCTAAGGCTTCGGCTTCGGTGTCAGTGACGATAAATTCAATATCCCGAATTTGTGACACCATTAAAGCAATTCGATGAGAATGTTTTTGGGAAGATATAAAATAAGATTTAACTCTTTTTTTGAGGCTTTTAGCTTTACCTATATAAATAATATTACCTTCTTTATCTTTCATAAAATAAACTCCAGAATCTGAAGGTAAATTTGTCAGTAAGTTTTCTAAATTTTCTGGCATATTAAATTTAATAATAATTGTTTACAGATATTATCAAATATTCTAAGCACATTAAGTTTAATAGCCCAAATCAACAGCAATACGATGGGCACAACTAAAGCCAGAAAAGGCAACGGCATTTAAACCTTGCCCCGGGAAAGTACTATCACCGACACAGTAAAGATTTTTAATAGCAGTACGATTGAAGGGCATTGATAATAACCCATTAAGTTTTCGTGCAGGAATAGGGCCATAACTACCGTTAACACGATTTAAAAAGCGTCGGTGAGTGCGAGGAGTACCAATTTCCATATAATCTAAACCAGCATCTAATCCGGGGAAAATAGCTTCTAAACGCTCAATTAACCTTCCTGCGGCTTCTTCTTTTTTATACTCGTATTGAGAAGGAGATAAATTTTCCCAATATTCCATAGAACTGGGAGTAAAACCATGAATGATATGATAACCTTCAGGTGCTAAACTGGGATCTAATAGAGTCGGAATCGAAACAAAAATTGTACCCTGTTCAGCTTCTAAGTTATTCCAATTTTCTAAAAGAATATGATGACATTCAAAGTTATCACTTAAAACTTTCGCCTCAACCCCTAAATGTAAACTCAGAAAACTGGGAGATTGACGATAATTTTTTTGCCATTTTACTTCTTTTCTGGGGGTTTTATGTTTATCTATCAATTTATCAAAAGTATCCCAACGAGTGGCGTTTGATACGATTCTATGGGCAAAATATTCTTTTCCATCCGCTAGTTTAACTCCTTTGGCTTGATTTCCTTGGACAAGAATTTCTGTTACCCTAGCTTGATATTGAATTTCTCCTCCTGCTTTAATGAAACCTTCCACTAAAGTTTCTGCAATTTTACTTACTCCACCTTTAGGATAGTTGATTCCTCCGTAATGGCGATCAGAAAATACCATTCCTGCGTTAATCATGGGTGTTAAATCAGCAGGTACAACTGACCAACAATAGCACTCCATATCAATAAATTTTAATAAATCAGGGTTTTTGATATGTTTACGAGCGACATCACCTACATTTACGGGTAAATATTTTAATAATCCCAAACAGGATAAAGGATGTTGAAAAAAGACACGGGTTAAATAGCGAATTTCCTCAAGGGAAAGTAAATCCATCGAGTTAAGACAATTAAAAACTTGCCAACATTCATCATAAAAACCTTTTATCCCTTTTTTTTCTTCAGGAAAATAAGCATATAATTCTTGTAAAAATTTGTCATAATCTCGATGTACTTTAAGATTAAGATTATTAGGTAAATGATAATGTATTTGTACTGGATCTGGAATAGTTTCTATTTTCTGATTAACAGCAGCTAAAGCGCGAGTGAGTAAATTTGTAGTGCCTTTATCCCCAAAGCCAAAAATCATGGAAGCGCCTACATCAAAATGATAACCTTCCCTTTCAAAAAACCCCGCACTACCACCAGGGATAACATAACTTTCCAATACCAAAACTTTAATACCTTTTACAGCTAATTGAGTTGCGGTAACTAAACCACCAATTCCTGAACCAATTACAATGACATCATACTGACTCATAATCTCGAACTTTAATTTCTCTTTAATCTCACTTTTATCAGTTTAGCCTTTTGTTGTCTCAAAAAAATTCCTAATTAATTGATCACAAAAATTAAGGAAAATGATTGAAATAAAAAATTATCGAGATTTAACAATTTGATAAAAATTTATAGATGTAAATAGGTAAAAGTGATTGTATGTTTACTTAATGAAAGTATAAAGACAGACCTACAAAAACCAAAGTTGACTCAGCCATACATTAGTTTTAAAGCGGGTAACGCGATTCGAACGCGCGACATTCACCTTGGCAAGGTGACGCTCTACCACTGAGCTATACCCGCAATTGGTACATTTAATATTATGTCGAAAAAAAAAAAAATTGTCAAGGTTTTTCGCAAAAAAAATTTTCTAGGGAAAAAAAAGATCTTATAAGTTAATTGGATTGTACAATATAAGTCTGAGACGATAAGAATTAATTAAATATTGAGTAATGGATATTAAAGACGGCTTCATAGGTACTATTGGTAATACCCCTTTAATTCGTTTAAATAGTTTCAGTGAAGAAACAGGTTGCGAAATTTTAGGTAAAGCAGAGTTTTTGAATCCGGGTGGTTCGGTGAAAGATAGAGCCGCATTATATATAATTCAACAAGCGGAAGCCGAAGGATTGCTTAAATCTGGGGGTACGGTGGTAGAAGGAACGGCAGGAAACACAGGCATTGGTTTAGCTCACATTTGCAATGCAAAAGGTTATAAATGTGTGATAGTAATTCCTGATACTCAATCACAGGAAAAAATGGACGCTTTACGCACTTTAGGAGCTCAAGTGAGAGCTGTACCTGCTGTACCCTACAAAAATCCGAATAACTATGTAAAACTCTCTGGTAGAATCGCTATGGAGATGGATAATGCTATCTGGGCTAATCAATTTGATAATTTAGCTAACCGTCAAGCTCACTACGAAACTACGGGTAAAGAAATTTGGGAGCAAACAGATCATAAAATTGATGGTTGGGTTGCTGCTACGGGTACGGGTGGTACTTTTGCGGGAGTTTCTTTATTTTTGAAAGATCAAAATCCTCAGATAAAATGTGTTTTAGCAGATCCTAAAGGTAGCGGTTTATATAGTTATGTCAAAACTGGAGAAATAAAGATAGAAGGAAGTTCCATAACAGAAGGTATCGGTAATAGTCGCATTACTGCTAATATGGAAGGTGTAATCATCGATGATGCCATTCAAATTGATGATCAAGAAGCCGTTAGAGTTATTTATCAATTACTACGAAAAGAAGGGTTATTTATGGGAGGTTCTGTAGGTATTAATGTAGGGGCGGCGGTTGCTCTAGCCAACAAACTAGGACCAGGTCATACTATCGTAACAGTTCTTTGCGATGGTGGATCTCGTTATCAATCCCGACTTTATAACCGTGAATGGCTCAATTCTAAGGGTTTAATTATTCCTGATTAAAATTTTTCTAATTATCACAAATTTAACTTATTATGAATTTTATTCGTCAACAAATTGTCCCTTTGGTTACTATTTTAATCGCTCTGTTTGGTTTAGTTACAGTAACTGCAAGAAGTTTTATTGGTAATGATTTAGCTGCACCAGCACCTATGGAAAATATCTATGATGGCGAAAACTTAGGTTAATTTTGAGGGGGTGAGCGAAAAAATAGTTGGGAAATATAGCTTTGAACATTGGGCAAAGGGCAAAGGGCAAAGGGCAATGGGCAATGGGCAATGGGCAATGGGCAATGGGCAATGGGCAATGGGCAATGGGCAAAAAGCTAAAAATTTAGCCGTTATTATTTATAGATTAACCAATAATTACCCTAAGAAAGAATTATATGGATTAGTTTCTCAAATAAATC
>JAACUG010000071.1 GCA_009993045.1 Cyanobacteria bacterium CG_2015-22_32_23 | reverse complement strand
AAAAGGCGGACGTAAGTCAGTTTTGGGGCATGAGCCTGTGAAGTTAGAAGCTAACACTGTAATCTTCGATTCAGTGTGAGTAGTTCACAATAGAAAGGTTATCTTGATCTAAAAAATTCCTTAAGTAGAAATATTATGACTCAAAAGTTTGATTATGATTTAATTATTATTGGTGCAGGTGTTGGCGGTCATGGTGCTGCCCTTCATGGTGTTAAAATGGGATTGAAAGTCGCTATCATTGAAGCAGGTGATATGGGTGGCACTTGTGTTAATCGTGGTTGTATTCCTTCTAAAGCCTTATTGGCAGCATCAGGTAAAGTAAGAGAATTATCCCATCATGAGCATTTAGAAAGTATGGGAGTTAATGTTGGTGGTGTTAGTTTTGACAGAAAACTCATTGCAGATCATGCTAACAATTTAGTCAGTAAAATTCAATCAGATTTAACCAACAGTTTAACTCGTCTCAAAGTTGATATTATTAAAGGTTGGGGAAAAATTTTAGCACCTCAAAAAGTCGGCGTAATCACCGATAACGGAGAGAAAATATTTACAGCGAAAGATATTATGTTATGCCCAGGCTCGACTCCTTTTGTACCCAGAGGCGTTGAAGTTGATGGTAAAACTGTTTATACTAGCGATCAAGCCGTGAAATTAGAATCTTTACCTCAATGGATAGCCATTATTGGTAGTGGTTACATTGGTTTAGAATTTGCTGATGTTTATACCGCTTTAGGCAGTGAAATTACCATGATTGAAGCCTTAGATAAATTAATGCCAACTTTTGACCCAGATATTGCTAAAATTGCGGAAAAAGTTTTAATTAATAGTCGTGACATCGAAACCTATACGGGAGTTTTCGCTACTAAAATCACCCCCGGAAATCCTGTCACCATTGAGTTAACCGATGCTAAAACTAAAGAAATAGTAGAAATATTAGAAGTTGATGCTTGTTTAGTGGCAACGGGTAGAATTCCTGCCACCAAAAATCTTGGCTTAGAAAACCTCGGCATTGAAACCGAAAGAGGCTTTATCCCTGTTAACGATAAAATGCAGGTATTAAAAGATGGTGAAATTGTGCCTCATCTTTGGGCAGTAGGTGACGCTAACGGTAAAATGATGTTAGCTCATGCCGCATCAGGACAAGGTATAATTGCTGTAGAAAATATGTGCGGTAATGATAAAACTATCGATTATCGTAGTATTCCAGCCGCCGCTTTCACTCATCCAGAAATTAGTTATGTAGGTTTAAATGAGCCTCAAGCGAAAGAATTAGGTGAAAAGGTCGGTTTTGAGATAACAACGGTTAAAACCTATTTTAAAGGCAATTCTAAGGCATTAGCAGAGAAAGAAACTGATGGTATCGCTAAGATTATTTATCGCAAAGATACAGGTGAATTACTCGGTGTCCATATCATCGGGATTCATGCTTCAGACTTAATTCAAGAAGCGGCAAATGCCATCGCTAACCGTGAATCAGTACATCAATTAGCTTTTAATATTCATGCCCATCCTACTTTATCAGAAGTGTTAGATGAAGCCTATAAACGTGCTAGTTGATGATAAATAGGAGTTAGGAGTTAGGAGTTAGGAGTTAGGAGTTAGGAGTTAGGAGTTAGGAGTTAGGAGTTAGGAGTTAGGAGTTAGGAGTTAGGAGTTAGGAGTTAGGAGTTAGGAGTTAGGAGTTAGGAGTTAGGAGTTAGAAAGAATATTGAATAATCTATAAACTCATTTTTTGACACCTGACACCTGACACCTGAAACCTTCCTAATAATTAAGGATTTAGGGGCAAGAATAATTGTTAATTGAATATAAATCTTGAGCAATATTAGGCGTTACAAGATGCTCAACGCTACCGCCGAATTTAGCGATTTCTTTAACAACACTACTGCTAATAAAACTCAACTCTGTATTCGTTGCTAAAAATATTGTTTCAATTTTGTTTTCTAAAGTTTTATTAATATGTGCCATTTGTAATTCTTGTTCAAAATCAGACATAACTCGCAACCCTCGTAATAAAACACCCGCCTGTTTCATTTTGGCATATTCTACTGTTAACCCACTAAAACTATCTACCTCCACATTACTAATATTTTTTGTACAATCTTTAATTTGTTGAATTCTTTTTTCAATGGTAAAAAGAGGTTTTTTATTAGGGTTTTTTAATACTGCTACAATTATTTGATCAAATAAAATACTACTACGATTAATTAAATCTAAATGTCCTAATGTGATAGGATCAAAACTCCCCGGATAAATTGCAATCATTAAATAAGTCCTAAATTTTTAATTATTTACGCTGATTTAGGTACGGAATTTAACATGATTTTACTCATGGTATTATATAAATCTTCTCGATTCTGAAAACCCTCTAATCGATGAATCACTTCTCCTCTACGAAGAATTAAAATTGTCGGTAAATTTCGTAAACGGTAACTATTAGCAAGTTTCAAATTTTGATCAGCATTTATACTGATTATTTTTAATTCCCCCTGCCATTCAGACTCTAATTTATTCAATATCGGATTAAGCATAAGGCATAAACCACACCAAGGAGCCCAAAAATTTACTAACACTGTGTGAGGATATTCTAAAACCTCTTGACGGAAAGTTTCTTGATTGATGGTAATCATGTTATGTAAAAAGATTTATCTTAAAAATGACGGTTTTAAATGGAGTTTGAAAAGATAATTATACCTTGAAAAAGTTGATTTTATCTTATCTATCATTGATCCCTTTACTATATTTTGCAAGAAAGACTCAAATTTCATCTACTAATTTTTAAAAATTTACTCTACTTGTCGCCACCATTAACCAAGGATGTAACCACCAAAATAGTAATATGAATCCCGTTACCCCTACATAAGATAATTTAAAAAATTCTTTCACCTCTAAGGTTTGTTTTCCTTGTATTATTGCTAACATTGGTATCACTGATGTTCTTTCCTTGACTTTTAAAAATGATTCTCCATAACGTTTTGTTAGACGGCGATCGCCATGCCACACAGCGAAAAGATGATGAGCAATTAAACCAAAAGAAGTTACAAGGGTAAAAGTAGTACCTAACCAAAGACTATGAGCAATACACCAAATAACTTGTCCTACCATTTGAGGGTGACGAGAAATACGAATAATCCCCGTTTCATAAAGATGTACTTCTGGTTTAACCACTGCAGCAATTTCGAGTAAATTAAAAGTGGCAGGATAAAGAAAAATAAAAGAAATAAAAGATAAAATCCACACCGTAGTTTTAACCCCATAAATATCTTGTAGTTGCCATAGCACTAAACCTTCATAACGATGATTAAAAAAATAAATAACTAAAACAGTGGCTAAAGGGATACTGACTAAAGCGAATAAAACTCGATACAATCTTGCTCCAATTTTTGACTCTCCCCACACTCTTAAGGCGGCTAAACCACTATGGGCAATGGCAAATAAAAGTAATAAACCCACCATGATAAAATGACTAGGGGTTAACCAATCAGGAAGGTTAGAAGTTAAAAAATTAAGAGAAAATTCAGCCATGAAAAAGTGGTGCATAAAGTTTATACTTAGGGAGTAGAAATATAATTAATACTTATTTTATTGTTAAATTAGATCTTATCAATTATCAGGTTAAAAATTGATCCCTATATTGTTTGAGTCTAATTATCATCTTTTTAAAACTTGATCAAAAAATTATCACTATTATATATTCAAAAAATATGTCAGATATACCATTCTCCCTCGATCAATTACGGATTTTAAAAGCCATTGCCGATGAAGGTAGCTTTAAACGTGCCGCCGATAGTCTATTTGTTTCTCAACCTGCCATTAGTTTACAAATTCAAAACCTAGAAAAACAATTAGCAGTACCATTATTTGATCGAGGAGGAAGAAAAGCGCAACTGACAGAAGCAGGTAATTTATTACTTACCTATGGAGAAAAAATTATTACCCTGTGTCAAGAAACTTGTCGTGCCATAGAAGACTTACAAAATCTTCAAGGAGGAACATTAATTGTTGGAGCATCTCAAACTACAGGAACTTATTTACTGCCGAGAATGATTGGTTTATTTCATCAAAAATATCCTTATGTTTCTGTTCAGTTACAAGTACATTCAACCCGACGCACATCTTGGGCTGTAGCCAACGGGCAAGTTGACTTAGCTATTATTGGCGGAGAAGTTCCTATGGAGTTACAAGAAGTACTGCAAATAATTCCTTACGCAGAAGATGAACTAGCATTAATTCTACCACCTAATCATCCTCTTGCCGAACAAGAAACCATCGCTAAGGAAGATTTATATCAACTTAGTTATATCACTTTAGACTCTCAATCTACCATCCGAAAGGTTTTAGATCAAGTTTTAACTCGTTGCGAAATTAACACCAGTGAATTAAAAATAGAAATGGAATTAAATTCTATTGAAGCTATCAAAAATGCTGTACAGTCTGGTTTAGGTGCGGCTTTTGTGTCTATTACCGCCATTGAAAAAGAATTAAAAATGGGTATTATTCATCGGGCGCATATTCAAAATATAGAAATTCGACGTACTTTATCCGTCATAGTTAATTCTAATCGTTATCGCTCTAAAGCATCGGAAGCCTTTATTAAGGAAATTTTACCGCAATTTGCTAGTGAAAATCATTTATCATTACTAGATCAACTATCCAAAAAAGATAAAGATTGGTTGTCAGTTTAAGAAAATTATCTCCATACCCAAAATTATCATCATTATGTCCACCCAAGAAGTTTTATTAGGAAAATCTTTACCACAGTTAACGCAATGGATTACCCAACAAGGGCAACCTTCTTATCGAGGAAAACAGCTTTATCAATGGTTATATGAAAAGGGTGCTAATTCTTGGCAAGATATGACCGTTTTTCCTCAAAAATGGCGTGAAAGTCAAGATAATAATATTATTGGGCGATCGCAGATTAACTATTGTAGTATTGCCCCCGATCAAACTCGAAAATATTTGCTCAAATTAGCGGATGGTTTAATTATTGAAGCCGTGGGTATTCCTACCAGTAAAAGATTAACGGTGTGTGTTTCTTCTCAAGTAGGTTGCATTATGGGTTGTGATTTTTGTGCCACTGGTAAAGGAGGTTTTACCCGTAATCTTAAAGCCCATGAAATTATTGATCAAATTTTGACAGTACAAAAAGAGTTTGGTGAAAGAGTTTCTAATGTAGTATTTATGGGTATGGGTGAACCGTTATTGAATTTACCTGAAGTGATTAAAGCGGTAAAAACTATTAATGAAGACATTGGTATTGGTCAAAGATCCCTGACAATATCTACTGTCGGATTGCCCCAAAAAATTTTAGAATTAGCACACCATCAACTACAAATAACCTTTGCAGTGAGTCTTCACGCCTCAAATCAGGAAGTAAGAGAAAAACTCATTCCTAGTGCGAATCATTATCCCCTTTCTCAATTATTAAAAGAATGTCGAGAATATGTAAAAATAACGGGGAGAAGGGTGACATTTGAATATATTTTACTAGCTGGAGTTAACGATTTACCTCATCATGCCAAAGAATTAGCACAACATTTACGGGGTTTTCAAACCCATGTTAATTTAATTCCTTATAACCCTATTTCCGAAGCAGATTATCAACGGCCATCCAAAGAAAGAGTTAATGACTTTTTAAACCAATTAAAACAAGAAAATATCGCTGTTAGTGTGCGTTATTCTCGTGGTTTAGAAGCTGATGCCGCCTGTGGACAATTACGAATTAGGAGTTAGGAGGAAATGGGGAGAAATACAGATAAATAATATGTTTAACTAATTATTTAGTAAATTTTACTTATTTATTGTTGGATCTTCAGTATTAACAATGCCGTCTAACTGATCTAGTTCTATGGTGGGGCCTAAATCAATAACTTCTATATCCCATTGAGCTCGACGGGCAGTTTCAAAAACGACATAACGACCATCAGGACTAATACGAGGATTTCTCAACCAACTACGATAACCTTGAGTTAGTAACTGAGTCTGTTTTGTAACTCTATCATAAAGAAAAATATCTGGTCTTCCTTGAATACTAGAAATATAGGCAATATATCTTCCCGTGCGACTAAGACTAGGACTATCAGTAATCGCATTACCTAAAGTCAAATTCGGCAATTCCACAAAAGACTGTTCCTGTAGATCATATAATAAAACTTCTCTACGACCATAACGATTTGATACCATTGCTAACCAACGGCCATCACCGCTTAAGACAGGTTGTTCATCGTTATATCGACTATTCATCGAGGTAGATGAAAGAGATAAATTTTTAGAGGTACAACCACTAATTATAAAACTACAGGAAAAAATAACTAAAACAAAAAGTAACTTCAAGGTTGAAAAATTGGGAATCAAAAAAAGAATCAAGTTTTAGTAATCAAAATTATCGGGGTTTTTTGGATTTTGAGGATTGTCATATTCATCATTATCTAAAGGTTCATAATCTACATACTCTGTACCAACATTAGAAACTATATCACCAGCAGATTTTGGACGACGTTTAGGGATTCTTCTTGAAGAGGAAGTATCTGAAGGTCTAGTACTTCTTTTTGCACTACTTCTGGATAAAGAGGAATCATCTTCCCAATGATCAGGGGTATTTCTTGGTTCATCTTCATAACGACTACGTCTGGACGGAGATGAATTATTACGACTACGACTAGCATTCGGTTCTTGATTAGGTCGAGTACGACGAGGACGGGGGGATTCTTCCTCATAGCTAGTGCGACGAGAACTTGATTTATTTGGTGTACCTTGAAGGCGGCGACGGGGAACTTCTTCCTCTTCATAATCTTCCTCATAACCTCTTACTTCGTCTAATTCTGCCCGATAAACCCTACTAACAGGGCGATCGTGAAACGGCGCTGCGCGATCGCTATCTACATAAGCCGATGAACGTCCTCGCCCTTGATCTGTGGTAACTCCTCTTAAACGGACACTTTCAATGGCGAAAAAAATTGCCGAACCAGCTAACAGTAATTGACTAAACTGAAGAATCGGATCTAAACGCCAACCGTGCCAGAGTAAAATCCCACCACAAAGTAAACCAACGGCGGCGAAAAATATATCATGATCCCTAGATACTTCAGGACGTAAAGAACGCATTAAATATAACCCACCCCCAGCTAAGGCTAATAAAATGCCCAGAAGACTAGCGGAGTTAAAACCAAAATTAACCATTACTAAAACCTAAACTGCTATATTTTTATCTATCTTAACGAGATTTTTTCAATGCCATCATTGATAGTTTTTGAAGTCAATAAATAGTTGAATTGATTACTTTTTAATAGGTGGAAAAAATACTAGAATTATGAGTTTAATCAGTATTTATCCACCTGAAACAGTGCAATAACTAAATAAAATAGAATCGCTTAACGACGAATTTTATCTGCTTGACTGACGAGAATTAAACCCACAGTGGCAGGAATAACAACAATAGCTGTACCCCAAACCAAACTCCAGAGAAAATTAGCTAAAGAAGGAGTCATAATATTTTTTTACCTTGTGCTTACTAAAAATTATTAATATCATTTTACAATACAATAGATTGTTATATAAGACCAACAAAAGTAACTAATTTATGAATATAGGAATTATCGCCAGTATCATTCTAGGTATTTTATTTTTCATCATGACGATTTTATTTATTTTTCGGATTATTTTAACTTGGTATCCCAACGTTAATCTCACACAATTTCCTTATAAATTAGCTTATATTCCCACAGAACCTTTTTTACTTTTTACTCGTAAATTAATTCCCCCTTTAGGCGGCATTGATATTACTCCCATCGTTTGGCTCGGGATTTTTACTTTATTACGAGAAATTTTATTAGGACAACAAGGACTGCTTACTTTGGCTATTAGACACAATACACTGTAAATTTATTTACTGTTATCTTCCTATTTTTAAAAAGAATATTGAAGTATTACAACTAGGGATTACCAAATAAGTCAAAAATTTTTTAAAATTGTTGATAATTGACAATTGATCATTGATAATTGACAATGGTTTCATTCAAAATTTAAAACCTCCCTTTTTAATTCCATTGTTCAATAGTGAAGAATTTAATCACAGGAAACGTAATAATTATTCATTATTAATTATTCATTGTTAATTATTCATTATTAATTATTCATTATTAATTATTCATTGTTAATTATTCATTGTTAATTATTCATTGTTAATTATTCATTGTTAATTATTTATTGTTAATTGTCCATCTTATTTCACCCTTGTTTAATTATTTTGTTAACCCTATTAAGACTGTGAAAAATAACAGCTTACCACCGCAGAAAATATCACCCATAAATGAATTTTTTTTCGCATTAATTGGCTTAATGTTGACTATTTTTGGTACTTTTATTGAAGTATTTGTAGTTTTACCCACTTCTAATGATTTAGAAAATTTAAAACCATCTTCTCTCGGTATTACTTATCAATTAGCTGGAGTTTTTTTTACGGGATTAGTAGGAGGAAAAAATGCAGCCGCTTATGCTCAAATTGCTTACGTTATTATGGGATTATTTAAGTTACCCATTTTTTATCAAGGAGGTAGTTTTGAGTATTTTCAGTATCCTAGTTTTGGTTATATTTTAGGATTTATCCCTGGCGCTTGGTTATGTGGGTTTTTAGTTTTACCCGGAAAACGTCGGTTAGAATTATTTGCCATGAGTGCTTTTTTAGGTTTATTAGTAATTCATTTTTGCGGTATTGTTTATCTTATTCTTTATACTTTTATTACCCCTTTCTTTGGTAATGTTTTAAGTGATACTTATTTATGGGATGCTATTAATTGGTATTCTATCACTCCTTTTCCTGCTCAATTGGCATTAATTTGCGCAGTGTCAGTGATAGCTTTTATTCTTAGAATTATTTTATTTTATTAACTAATTTAAGATAGCTATTAAATTAAAGTAATTAGCTATTAGCAAATCAGTATTAAATATTAGCTGAAATTATAAAAACTAAACCCTTTATTTCCTATTGCTTAACATTTATATTACATAGTAACACTATTTGAGTTGTAAAAAAAATAAGAAGTTAATTTCCCCAAAATTGGGCGGATTAGGAAGGCAAAAATTCTCACAAATTATTTACTATTACTATAAAAAATAAACTAAATTATAAAACTTATTATTAAAAATATTGAAAAATGATAAAAACTTATGAGAAAAATTCTTACTTTTGGCTAGTAGCAATTACTGCTTTAATTTTAGATCAAATTACTAAATATTTAATCACAAAAAATTTTCAAAATGTTGGCGAAACTTTTCCCTTATGGGGAGGAGTTTTTCATTTAACCTATGTACAAAATACTGGTGCCGCATTTAGTTTTTTTCGAGGTGGTGCAGGTTGGCTAAGATGGTTATCTTTACTTGTTAGCTTAGGGTTAATGATTTTTGCTTGGCGAGAAAAATTATCAAAAGTTGAACAATTAGCCTATGGTTTTATTTTAGCAGGTGCTTTAGGTAACGGCATTGATAGATTTTTATTCGGCTATGTTGTTGACTTTCTCGATTTTCGCTTAATTAATTTTCCTGTTTTTAATATTGCTGATATGTGTATTAATATTGGAATAATTTTCTTAATTTATGCTACGATAAAAGCAAGTAATTAGTGTCATTATTTATCTTAAAATATCAATTATTAATTGTCAATTATCAATTCTTATCATGGATTTATCTCTAGTTATTCCTATTTATAATGAAGCCGAAAATATACCTCTTTTAATAGATGCTATTACTAACAGTTTAAAAGACACTAAATTAACTTATGAAATTATTTGTGTTGATGATGGCTCTCAAGATAAATCTACTGATGTATTAAAAGAAATTGCACAAAAAAATCTCTATGTTAAAGCAGTAATTCTACGGCGAAATTACGGGCAAACTCCCGCTATGGCTGCTGGTTTTGAAACCGCAACGGGAAAAGTTATTATTACCCTTGACGGAGATTTACAAAATGATCCTGCTGATATACCCTTATTATTGAGCAAGTTAGAGGAAGGCTATGATTTAGTTAGTGGTTGGCGAAAAAATCGTCAAGATGATGCTTTAACTCGACTTTTACCGTCAAAAATCGCTAATATCATTATTGGTAAAATCACAGGAGTAAAGTTACATGATTATGGATGCTCTCTTAAAGCATATCGCAAGGAGTTAATTGCGGATCTTAATTTATATGGTGAATTACATCGTTTTTTACCAGCTTTAGCTTATATTGAAGGGGCAAAAATCACCGAAATTCCTGTTAATCATCATCCAAGGCGTTTCGGTAAAAGTAAATACGGTTTAGGACGAACTTTTCGAGTCATAATGGACTTATTAACGGTGTTTTTCATGAAAAAGTTTCTCACTCGCCCCATGCACGTTTTTGGCTTTTTTGGCTTAATTTCTCTTATTTTAGGCATTTTTATCGGTATTTATCTCACTTTTATTAAATTTGGTTTACATCAAAGTATTGGTGCTAGACCTTTGTTGATATTATGTGTCTTATTAATCTTAACTGGGGTGCAATTATTTTCCTTTGGCTTGTTAGCCGAATTACTTATGCGCACTTATCATGAATCCCAAAAACGCCCTATTTACAGGATAAGAGATATTTTTTCTTCCTAATTACCGTAAAAAAAATCGTAAAAAAAGGGATTTTTCCTTGACATCTGTTGCATTTTATGTTATTATTTAGATAATGGAAGGCTTGACTTTTTTAAATATAAATAGACAGATTTCTATTATTATACGATACTTTTATTATGACGAAAAAAAAAGGAAAAGTCAAGGAGAAAATAAAAATTTTTTTAGTTATTTTATTTGAATCTAAAAATACGAGTAAATTTAAAAAGTTACACAGTAGTTTAATTTCTAAGTACTAACTTAGGATTGTCATTTAAACTACGGTTTAATAAACTAAATTGTGATTTTAAATAGTCGAAATTAACTGAAAGATTACCATAACGCCATTGTATATAACTATTAGTAATTAACATGATAATTTCTAGTTGTTCGATGGTTAAAAATGCGGTTAAAGTATGAGCATATTCTAAAGGAGTTTGAGCTGGATTTTTGATATATCCTTTATCTGCTAACAAATCTAACATTTCTCGATACAATTTTTCTGTAGGGTTAAGTTTAGCTAATCTTAGACGATATAATATTTTTTGCATAAAATTCCACCCTAGCCAACTAATAAAAGCAAGAATAATTAATCCTAAAAATCCTATTAAAATACCGACTAAACTTCCTGTTAAAAATTGCCATAGTTTAACAATCCAATTTGCACTGAAAAGGTTAGTAATAAGATTAAATATCTTGCTAAATAAAATAGTAATGAAACTGGTGATAGGAGAAGGCAACCAACTTGCAACCCAATGCCATAATTGCCCTAAAACTCCGAAAGTGTTGTCATCTTCAAAGGATGGTGGTATAATTTCATGGCCGGGTAAGGGATCAAAGTAATGCCATCCATAGTTAGGAAAGTAAACTTCCGTTAAGGCATGGGCATCGGTGTTATGTACCACATAATAACCTGTAAAAGGGTTAAATTGTCCACTAGCAAAACCGACAACTAAACGAGAGGGAATATTAAGAGAACGTAACATCATGGTGTAAACTGTAGCAAAGTGATCTGGATAACCTCCTTTATTTTCAAAGAATGCTAAAGTTAAGTCTTCTCCTTCTTTAAGTAAAGGAATATTAGGTTGAATTTGATAATTTTGTTTGATAGCTTGGGCTAAATATAAGGCTTTTTCGTAGTTAGAGGTTAATGGGCGCGGAGATTTTGCTAATAATTTTTCGGCTTTTTCTTTAACTTTATCTTTGATTGATGGTGAGATTTCTAAATAGTATTTAGTGATAGATTCGGGATAATTATTTCCTGTTTGTTTTAAATTTTCTTGACTTCTATAGGGTACTTGTGATATTGTGGTGTAGGTTAAACCCTCAATTAATCCCGATGGCGATCGCAAACTACCTTCAGTATCTACAGCAATTTGTTCGGTAGGAAAGTAAAGGAATTGAGGATAGTTTAAAAGGGGAATAATATTGGGTAAATCAGAAACAACGGTAAAGGTTTGAATAATTCTGCGAGTTTCCCTGTTGGTAAAAGGGACATTCAAATTAAAGGTATAATTCCAAGGATTACGGTTAATATCCATAGTTTTTTCTTCTCTGGAAATTTTCCACCCCTGTCCAGTATAATGGTCAAAGGCTAAAACTCTCCAAAAACCAGGTGCTTGAGAGCGTATTCTCAACAAGATTTTTTTCTGAAGAATACCGCCTTGTAAATTTTGATTGATTGTGGTGTTAAAACCATAATAGGAATTATCAGGATTGTCTCCACTGCCTCCATCTCCCATTAAGTTTCCGTCACTGTTACGACTACCATCAGGATTATAACCTGGGCTAACAATGCCTCTACCTTTGTCGTTAGGTTGAAAAGTTTTTTGTAATCCTTCAGGTGCATTTACAGGAAAAGTTTGTAATTGATAACCTTGATAACGAGGCAGAATGGCAAATAAGGATAACCCCAAAACCATGATAATTAAAACGAAACTAGTTAACTTTTTAGGAGATAAAGGGGAATTTTGCCACCATTGTTGTTTTTTCTGGGGATTTTTTTCCCGTTGATGGTGTTTAAATTCGCTTTCCCATGGGGTTAATCCCATTCGGGAGCGATAATCTAATATCATGGTGGGAATGGCGATGAATAAAAATAGTAATAACCAAGGTGCGAAGGCTAAAGTTTGGGATAATGTAGCGGATACTCCTATTAAGATTAAACCAATTATCATGGAGTAACCCAAGTCTTTTCTTCTGGGTAAATCAAAGCTGTGTAAGACTTGCAATTGTACTAAAAATTCTGCTAATACTAAGCGATTATCAAATAAACTTTCTAATAAGTTGCCTAAAAAGATCACTAATGCTATGATCATGGCGATCGCTAAACTAAATTTAAGACTGATATTTTTTTTCTTGCGTCTTCGCCAACTAATAAAAGCGCCTAAAATACTTAAAGGAATCGCCCAAAAACTCATCATTGATTCACCCCTAGCGGCAACATCTGTGGCAATAATTCCCACAATTACCATAGTTTGCACTAAGATTCGGAGTAAAATAGACTCTTCTGTTTTGGGGGGAGGAAAAGATTTTATGTGGGAGGTAATACCTTTAATAGTAAGGCGTTGGCGTAATTCTTCCATGATAATTTATTCATGCGAGTTGAATGATGTTGTCTTATTAAATATTTTGCCTTTGTGTGCAAAAACGGAAAAAAAAAGACGCAAAATTTGTTTACTATTTGCTATGTTAATTGATCAAAGGGTACAAAAATCAAGTTAATATTTTATTATTACCTATTATTCAGTATAAAAAATTTTATTGTTAATTTATCAAACTCAATTATGAATCAAAATCTAGTGATAGAAAAAGAAAAATTAGAAAATCCTCCCCTCGACATTCACTATTTAGGAGATAAAGTTTTACGTCAACCTGCTAAAAGAGTAGCAAAAATAGATGATAGTATCCGAGAATTAGCCAAAGAGATGTTGCAAACCATGTATAGTGAAAATGGAATTGGTTTAGCAGCGCCTCAAATCGGTATCAATAAACAGATAATTATTGTTGATTGTCAACCAGATAACCCCGATACTCCTCCCATGATTCTAATTAATCCCGAAATCAAAAGAATTAGTAAAGATTTATGCGTCATGGAAGAAGGTTGTTTAAGTATTCCTCAAGTATTTTTAGAAGTTATTCGCCCTCGCACCATTGAAGTTAGTTATAAAGATGAATATGGAAAACAAAGGAAAATAAAAGCTATGGGATTATTATCGAGAGTTATTCAACACGAAATAGATCATCTCAATGGAGTATTATTTGTAGATAGAGTGCAAAATAATTTTGCGTTAACAGAAGAGTTAAATAAAAAAGGCTTTTCGGTTTCCGCAGTAAAACCCATTACAATGAATAATTGACAATAGACAATGAACAATGGACAATGGACAATGGACAATGAACAATTAATTAAAGTAATAGTTTATATTAGAAATAAATACTATTTTATTGTTGATTTTCTATTAACTATTCATTATCAATTATTAATTATTAATTATTAACTATTCACTATAAAAAGTATGAATAATCAAGGAAAAGGATTCGGTTTCGGTTTAGGTAAAATGAAAGAGTTAGCCAATGCCTTTCAAAAAGCGCAACAAATTCAAGAAGATGCGGCTAATTTACAAAAAGAATTAGAAGTTATGCGTATTGAAGGGCAAAGTGCTGATGGTTTAGTTGTAGTTATTGTGAGTGGTAATCAAGAGCCTCAATCTGTAGAAATCAAAGACGAAGCCTTAACTAAGACTGCTTCGGAATTATCTGAAATTGTAACAGAAGCGGTTAAAGATGCCCACCAAAAATCTACGGAAATTATGCGAGAAAAAATGGAAGCCTTAACTGGTAATTTGGGTTTACCCGGAATGTAAAAATAAGTAATAAGTAATAAGTAATAAGTAATAGGTAATAAGTAATAGGTAAAATAATTTAATTTAACTATGGGAAAAACTAAGTTACTTTTTGTTTGTTTAGGTAATATTTGTCGATCGCCTTCAGGGGAAAACATCATGAATTATTTAATCGAAAAAGAAGGTTTAACAGATAAATTTGAATGTGATTCTGCTGGTACATCAAGATACCATATCGGGGCATCTCCAGATAAAAGAATGAGAATGGCTGCCCAAAAAAGAGGAATAGAATTAAAAGGAAAAGCAAGACAAATAGAAGATTTTGATCTTGAATATTATGATTTAATATTAGCGATGGATAAGTCTAATTATGAAGATATTTTATCTCTTGATCGCACTAAAAAATATCAAGATAAAATTAAGTTAATGTGTGATTTTACCACAAAATTTAAAGATAAAGAAGTACCTGATCCTTATTTTGGAGGAGAATCAGGTTTTGATTATGTGATTGACTTATTATTAGATTGTTGTGAAGGATTATTAGAATATTGCCAAAAAAATTATCCTTAAATAAATATATTAAAAAATTAAAAATAACATTAATTTAAGATAATAAAGTATCAATTTTTATGTAATTATTACCTATTCTTTATTTTCTATAAAACTTGAGTTTGAAATATTAATACAAGTGGCAAATATTTAGCAAACAAAATTAAGGCAAAAATAAGTATTAAATAAGGGTAAAATATTGTAAAAAAATTAATTAATTATCATTTTTAATGAATCCCTATTACTATATTCCTATGCCACTGATAATTTTATGATTTACTCAGGTATTTTTGAACCATTTTAATAGATAATAAATCATTGCAGTTATTTCTCTTAAGATGTGAACACGAATATTAACAAAAAAAAATCTCTAGCTGGAATCGCTGGAGTTGTAGCAGTTGCAACCCTTATCAGTAAAGTCTTTGGGTTAGTGAGGGAGCAAATTGTAGCGGCGGCTTTTGGTGTTGGGGCGGTGGTTAACGCTTATGCTTATGCTTATGTTATCCCTGGATTTTTATTAATTCTTTTAGGTGGTATTAATGGACCTTTTCATAGTTCATTAGTCAGTGTTTTAGCAAAAAGAGACAAAGAAGACGCTGCACCTTTAATTGAAACTATCACCACCTTAGTTAGCACTATTTTACTAATCGTTACGGTGATTTTAGTTATTTATGCCGATAAATTTATTGATTTATTAGCGCCCGGATTAACCCCTAGTGTGCGGGATATGGCGATTTTACAATTGCAAATTATGGCCCCTTTAGCAGTTTTTGCAGGATTAATAGGCATCGGTTTTGGTAGTTTAAACGCTTCAGATCAATATTGGCTACCGAGTATAAGCCCACTATTCTCCAGTTTAACTATTGTAATCGGTGTTGGCGGTTTATTTTGGTTTTTGGGAGATAAAATTAACGCCCCTGAATATGTCCAATTTGGAAGTATTATGTTAGCAGGTACAACGGTGGCAGGTGGTATTTGGCAATGGTTGGCACAACAAGTTACCCAAATAAAACTAGGTATTAGTACTTTAAAATTGCGTTTTGATTGGGGTAGAGAAGGGGTTAACGATGTGATGAAAGTCATGGCGCCTGCAACTCTTTCGTCAGGAATGTTACATATTAACGTTTATACTGACTTATATTTTGCTTCTTATATCGAAAATGCTGCTGCTGCTATGCGTTACGCTAATTTCATTGTTTTAACTCCATTAGGCATTATTTCTAACATGATTTTAGTGCCATTTTTACCCGTGTTTTCTCGTTTAGCTGCACCAGAAAATTGGGATGAATTAAAACTCAGAGTTAGACAAGGATTAATTTTAACGGCTTTAACCATGCTTCCTCTGACGGCAATTTTTATGGCTTTAGCAAATCCTATTGTCAAAATTATCTATGAAAGAGGTGTTTTTCGGGCTGGAGATTCTGCTATTGTTGCACCCGTTTTATTCGCTTACGGTGTGGGAATGTTTTTATATTTAGGCAGGGATGTTTTAGTGAGAGTTTTTTATGCTTTAGGGGATGGGCAAACTCCTTTTAAAATTAGTATTATTAATATTTTTATCAATGCCATTTTAGATTATTTATTAGTGAAAAAATTTGAAACTCAAGGGTTAGTTTTTGCCACCATCGGAGTTAATTTTATCTCTATGATTGCCTTAATTTGGATTTTACATAAACGTTTAAATGGTTTACCTCTCAAACAGTGGTTTTTTATTTTTTGCGGGTTAATTATTGCTACTATTATTTCTGGTTTTTCCTGTGGATTAACTAATAATTTTCTTGCTTCTTTATGGGGTGAAAAAGGATTATTATTACAAGGAATAAATTTATTAACTTCTAGTTTGATTGCCGTCACAATTTTTATGTTAATTAGTATGCAGTTAAAACTTCCAGAATTAGAGATATTATTCACTAAAATTAATAGTAAATTTTCTCGTAAATAGGAGTTATTAAAAAAGTAAAAAATTTTAAAGTAAAGACTAATTTTGAAAAGGAAAAACTTGCTTAAAATCTTCTTTCATGGTAATTATTGTCCAATTATTTTCTTTAGCTAGAATTAATGCTTTTTCTGCACCTTGGTTATAGTCATATTCCCTTTGAATATCATCATGGTGTAACAACAATTCTAAATTTGCTTGAGGATTACTGCTAGTATATTGCAACATCGGAATATCACCATCGGAATTACCTACCGCCATAACAGGAATTTTGCCGATATAACGGTTAATATTGACGGGTTTCCCAGCTTTATCGTTTAAAGGTTCGATTAATTTAGATTGACGTACCAAGTTTACACCTTGAGGGCTTATTTCAAAAGTTTTTTCTATTGCTGTGCCGATTACATTTTCAGGAGGAATACCATAGGTAAGATTTGCTAAAATACGAACAAAATCAATATCACTACCTGAGCAAATATAAACTTGAAAATCATTTAATTTTAAATACTTCACTAACTCTACCATAGGCTGATAAATAAGTTCGGTATAAGGCTTTTTAAAGCGAGGATGTTGGGCGGTGGTTAAAAATTCTTTGACTTTTTCTTCATATTCTGGTTGAGTCATACCCGTATAAGCTAAAAAACCAGACTTGATTAAATTTTCCCCATCAACTAAACCTTTACTGCTAGAATTAGGTTCTGTTAATAACGTTTCTAACAAAAAATCTAATTGCACATACATCGGTTTTTCTGGTAAAAGAGTGCCATCATAATCAAAAACGGCAATCCTATCTTTTATAGGTATCCCGTCAGATTTACTTACATTTTCCACAAATTTGATTATCTTTTGCTTTGTTTTACCATCATTCCAAGAGGGTAAAGGATCAAAAATACGTTCTTTGGCACTAATTTCGAGATTATTATCTAAAATTAAGAGGCAAGAAATAGTCATAATTATTAGCAAGATAAACCATGACAAAAATTTTTGACGGGAGATTTTTTTTATCTTTATCAACTTTTAAGTATCCTATTTTAAAATAAAAAATATCTTTGTGACATGGGTAAAACATACGCAGGTTCGCAGGTTAAGAGTTGCCCATCTGCTCGTACTTCATAAGTTTCCGCATCAACTTCCATATTTGGTACATAATCATTTAACTTCATATCAGTTTTACTCAAATTACGGGTATTTTTTACCGCTACCGTTGGCTTATGTAAGCCTAATTTTCCTCGAATATCTAAATCTAAAGAGGCTTGAGAAACAAAGGTTAAAGAAGTAGATGCGATGGCACTTCCAAAACTACCAAACATGGGTTGAGAGTGTCTTGGTTGCGGTGTGGGAATGCTAGCATTAGCATCTCCCATTTGGGCATAAGCAATCATTCCTCCCTTAATAACTAACTCAGGTTTAACACCAAAAAAAGCTGGTTTCCACAACACCAAATCTGCTAATTTACCTTCTTCTATCGAACCAACATAATCAGAGATACCATGAGTTATAGCAGGATTAATAGTATATTTAGCAATGTAACGTTTCGCTCGAAAATTATCATTAACCGAACTTCCCCCATTACTAAGGGGGGATTGAGGGGGGTTAAGACTAGGGGGGATTAAAACTCCTCTTTGCACCTTCATTTTATGGGCAGTTTGCCATGTGCGGATAATTGTTTCTCCTACTCTTCCCATGGCTTGAGAGTCAGAAGCAATCATGCTAAAAGCGCCTAAATCATGCAAAATATCTTCGGCGGCGATGGTTTCTCTGCGAATACGAGACTCAGCAAAAGCGACATCTTCAGGGATACTTCTATCTAAATGATGACATACCATCAACATATCGAGATGTTCTTCTAAGGTATTCATTGTATAAGGGCGAGTGGGATTTGTGGAGGATGGTAAAACATTCATTTGTCCACAAACTTTTATAATATCTGGAGCGTGGCCTCCTCCTGCACCTTCGGTATGATAAGTATGGATAACTCTATTTTGAAAAGCGTTAATGGTTTCTTCCACAAATCCTGCTTCATTTAAAGTATCTGTATGAATAGCTACTTGTATATCATATTTATCAGCAATACTTAAACAAGTGTCGATACTCCAAGGAGTTGTACCCCAATCTTCATGTAATTTTAACCCCATTGCACCAGCTTTTACTTGCTCAATTAATCCCTCTGGTTGGCTACTATTACCTTTACCTAAAAAACCGATATTCATGGCAAAACTGTCAGCAGATTCTAACATTCTCGATAGATGCCATTCTCCGGGGGTGCAAGTAGTGGCATTTGTGCCTGTAGCTGGTCCTGTACCACCACCGATCATTGTTGTAATTCCAGATGCCATCGCCGTTTCGATTTGTTGAGGGCAAATAAAGTGAATATGGGTATCAATACCACCAGCAGTTAAAATCATTCCCTCTCCAGCGATAATTTCTGTTACTGCACCGATGATAATGTCCACCTTCGGCTGAATTTCTGGGTTTCCTGCTTTGCCAATTTTTAAGATTTTACCGTCTTTGATGCCCACATCGGCTTTAATAATACCCCACCAATCGAGGATTAAAGCATTAGTAATCACTGTATCTACTGCACCCTCTGCCCTTGAAATGCCCGATTGCCCCATACCGTCTCTTATTACTTTCCCACCACCAAATTTAACTTCATCACCGTAAACCGTTAAATCTCTCTCTACTTCAATAATTAATTCTGTATCCGCTAATCGAATGCGATCGCCAACAGTGGGGCCAAAAGTTTCAGCATAAGCACGTCGATCCATAAAGTAAGTCATAATAATTCTATTGATAAATTGATAATTTTTTTGTTATATTGCGGTAACTTTAGCAAATTGTGCAGAAAGAAAAGGTATCAGGTGACGATTTTGACTATTTTTTTTTCCTTCAGTAAATATAATCAATAGGTAAGGTTTATGATCAGGAATTTCGATATAAGCACAATCATGACGAACCGTTGAAGTCCAACCAGCTTTTGACCATAAATTAGCATTATTCGGTAAAATTTCCCCTAAAAAGCCATTAATTTGATTTTCTTCCTCATTTTCGAGTAATTTTTTTTGAGTAACATCTCTTTTTAATAAATTCATCATCCTTTGACTAGCTTGAGAAGATACCGCAACACCACCAATAATACTATGAAATAATCTTGCTACGGCGTTAGTAGTTAACATATTTCGATTTTCATAAATTTCTCCCACAAACATTCTTTCTCTACCATAAGGGCCATCACACCAAGTTTTTTGGTTAACATTTATAGTAGCTAATTCTTCCCATGCTAAAGACTGAAAATAACGATTAACAATATTACGTTGATATTTCCATGTTTCAAAAGGCCCAAAAGATAATTCAGATCCAGAAGTTGTACCGCTTAATAAATCAACAATATAGCTTGTAGCGTCATTACTAGAATCAATAATCATATCTTTGATGGCGCGATTTAATTCTGGTGATTCGCTAATCATGGCATTATGTAACCATTCTTGTATTGCTACTAAATAAAATAATTTAACAATACTAGCAGGGTAAATTTTTTCCTCCCCACGATAACTAAAACCTTGTAAAGGATATTGCCAAAATTCTTCAAAAGATAAAGCGCCACCAGTATTGACAATAACAGGTTGATCATAGACAATCCAAGTTAAAGCAATTTCATTTTTTGCTAAATGAGGAAATTCTTGCCATGTAGTGTTAAGAATATTTTGGGCTTGATGATTTAAAGTTTCATTAGGGGAGAAAAAAGTCATAATTATGTGAATAGATAATTAATAATTGATAATTGATAATTTTGCTAAATATTATATCTAACCTTGATGATGATCTCTAATTTATTACCTCCCTCGGATTCTGGAGAATATTGTTGTCTAACTGACTTAAATTTATATGTAAAATCTGACTTGGGGGAATTAGCAACTCAATGTGCAAAAGGCAGACAATTAACAATAATTTCTTCTTCTATAGTTAATGATGCCGTAGAAGTATGTTTATGTGAAGATAACTATAGTGGTTGGTTATGGATAGAAGATTTAAAGTATTTACAACCAGCAGTTAAAGGCTATTCACCGAAAAAAATGACAAAAATTGAGAGTTTAATTCCTCAAGTCATAAAATTTACTTACGAAGCGATGAATACTCCTAATTATTATCTCTGGGGTGGTACAGTTGCACCTAATTATGATTGTTCGGGTTTAATACAATCAGCTTTTGCTAGTGTTGGGATATGGCTTCCTAGAGATTCTTATCAACAAGAAAGTTTTGTGACTAAAATTAGTCGTGAAGAATTAATAGCGGGAGATTTAGTGTTTTTCGGCACAAATAGAGTTACTCATGTGGCTTTATATTTAGGAGATAATCGTTATATTCATAGTTCAGGCAAAGAAATCGGTAATAATGGTATTGCTATTAATCAACTTAAAGACAATATAGATCAAGTTAGTAGTAACTATTATCAAATATTTTGGAGTTGTGGCAGAGTAACTAAAAGTTTTAGTTATTAACGGCAAAGGGATTAAATCTCAAACCCGAAACCTGAAACCTGAAACCTGAAACCTGCTAACTTTTCGGACATCTTCAATGGTTTTGCGTAATCTCACTTAGTAAAAATTGTACCTTCTAAATTAGCGCCATCAAAAGTTACTTGATTAATATTGGCATCAATTAAATTAGCTTTAGTGAGGATTGCTTTGGTAAAATTAGACCATGATAGTTTTGCTTCTGATAAATCTGCATGGGTAAAATTAGTCATTTTAAAGCTACACCAAGTCATTATACTATCGTGAAAATTGGCATCATGAAAAATACCATTAGCGAAATTACCACCACTTAAATTAGCGTGACTAAAATTAGCATGGGATGCTTTGATACCAAATCCATTGACGCTATTCATCTGAGTTAAAGACAAATTCGCACCTTCAAGATTAGTATTCATCATGATAGCATTGGTTAAGTTTGCGCCTTGTAAATTAGCGCCTTGTAAATTTGCATCACTTAAATTAGCACGACTTAAAAGACAGTTAATCATTTTTCCGTGACTAAGATTTGCTTTTTTTAAGTTACTATCATGTAATAAGCTACAAACAAAAATGCTATGACTGAGGTTAGTATCACTAAGATTGGCATTGCGTAAACTAGCATCGGTTAAATCACACTTACTTAGATTTGCACTCATTAAATTAGCTTGAATTAAATTAATTTCTGTTAAATCTCCTTGAATAACAGCATGACTAAGATTTGCTTCTTTGAGATTTGCTTGTATTAACGAACATCCGATCAAATTAATGTCCCTTAAATCTGCTTCTTTAAAATTCACCCGACTAAGATTAATATTAGGTAATATTTGACCTCTGAGATCTATTTTCTCAAAGTTGGTTTCTCCTCGATTATATCTTTCTAATAACTCCTGCACATCCATATTTAAGTGTTTTCCGTTGATGATTCTATTTTTTTGATGATATATTGAGCAATTTTTTCCCCAGCGCCTTTTTCTCCTAATCTTTTTTTTCCATTAACCGATATTAATTGCCATAAATCAGGTTGTGATAATAATTCCTGTAATTTTTCAGCTACTTCTACTGGTTTATTGACTAATTGTACCGAAATTCCTAATAAACGAGTTTGATTCATGGCAAATTGTTTATTGTATTGTGGGCCATTACCAACAATGGCGATAACAGGTTTACCTAAACCGATAAATTGTTCGGTAGCTGTACCAGCCATAGCGACAGATAAGTCACAATAGTTTAAACATTCACTATAAGCATTTTGACATAAAATTAATTTTACCCTTTTATTAGTAAATACTATTCTTTTAGAATCGTTAATAAGTATATTCACGGAATTTAATGGCGCTAATTGCCAATTATGAGTAGATAAATACTCAGTAAAATCACTTAGAGATAATGAAGGGGAAATAGCCGCCATGAAAATTAAGTCTGAAGATTGACGATTGATAATGGCATCCACAGCATTAAGAATAAGTTGCCAGTTGTGGAGGGCTTCTGGTAATCTTGATCCGGGTAAGAGTAAAATTTTTAATAAAGGCTCATTATCCACGGGTAAATCAGAAACCGTTAAATCATCCATCATGGGATTACCAAAATCATGGGCTAAAATCTTATATTTTTGTAAAGTTTTAGTGGTAATAGTATCTCTAGGAAAAACTCCGAAACACCTTTTATTTTTCATTAAAAATCTTTCCCAAGGATAATAAATTGAGCCAAAATATCGATCAATTTTTGAAGTTTCTGTTAACCAATTTTCTTCATCTCGTAAATAATATTCTGATTTTGCTGTACCAATAAAACCATAATTTGCACCACTTAACCACGCAAACAATAAAGGTAAAATATCTCCCACAGCGATAATTAAACCTTCATTTTTTCCCCATAATTTTACTGCTTTAAGTTGAGCTAAAGTTAAGGTAATTAAACCATTCTTTACATCCTGCCATAATTGTTTATTATCCATATAAATAAAACCCCCAGAGGGCATTTTTTTTACTGGTGCAATGAAAGGTATATTCTCTTTAGCATAAGCAAAACCTTCCCCTACCATTGGTAAACAAACCATAGATATTTTCGGATTAATTTGTCTTAATTGACGAATCACTTTTACGGCAATAATATCTTCTCCATGGCCATTACTAATAAATAATAATTTCATTAATTCATAGTGAATAAATAAATGATATATTTAGCCTGTTTTTTATTAAGAAAATCTATGTAAAAAAATAATAAATAAAGTAAAATCTGCTCTTTATTGAGAAAAAAAACCATGAATAAAAATTAATAATTGTGGGCAATGCCCACCCTAGTTTAAATATTAATTAATTCTTTTTCTTTGATAGCTAAAATCTCATCTATTTTTACTGTATATTTGTCAGTAATTTTTTGAATCTGATCTTGTAAGTCCCGAGATTCATCTTCGGAAATTTCGCTACTTTTTTCTTGTTTGCGTACTTTTTCAATGCCATCTCGACGAATGTTACGAATAGCAACTTTTCCTTCTTCTGCATATTTACTCGCTAACTTCACAAATTCTTGACGACGTTCTGTAGTTAATGGTGGTATATTTAAGCGAATTACTTGCCCGTCATTATTGGGAGTTAACCCTAAATCAGATAAAGAAATTGATTTTTGCAATAAATTCATACTGCTTTTATCAAAGGGTTGCACTAAAATCGTTGTCGAATCAGGGGTACTAATATTCGCTAAAGATTTTAACGGTGTTTCCGCTCCATAATATTCTACCATCACTTTATCTAGTAAACTAGCGTTAGCTCTACCTGTGCGAATGGTATTAAAATCCTGCTGTGTCTTTTCGACACTTTTTTGCATATTTTCTTTAATTTCGTCAGTTAACTTCACAAAAACCTCCTACAATAGTTCCTACTTTTTCTCCTTTTACGGCGCGTATAATATTACCACGCTCGAAAAGGTTAAATACCACAATGGGTATATTATTTTCTTTACATAATGTAATTGCTGTACCATCCATAACCTTTAAATCTTGGGTTAAAACATGGTTATAATTTAAGCTCTCATAAAGATGAGCATTAGGGTTTGTAACAGGATCACAATCATAAATTCCATCAACTTTCGTGGCTTTAAAGATGACTTGAGCATCAATTTCCGCCGCTCTTAAAGCTGCTGTAGTATCTGTTGTGAAAAAAGGATTTCCAGATCCAGCTCCAAATATTACTACTCTACCTAATTCGAGATGACGGATTGCTTTACGACGAATATATGGTTCGGCTACTTCCTGCATGGCGATCGCCGTTTGTACTCTAGTAGGAATATCCCTCCTTTCTAAGGCATCTTGTAAGGTCATGGCGTTCATAACAGTTGCGATCATACCAACATAATCAGCAGTAGCACGATCCATTCCATCAGCAGAGGCTTTGACTCCACGAAAAATATTACCACCGCCTACGACAATGGCAACTTCTACATTAAGCCGTACAACTTCTGCCACTTCTTCTGCAATTTCAGCAACTACTTTAGGATCGATACCGTAACCTAAATTTCCCATTAATGCTTCACCGCTTAATTTCAGTAAAATCCTTTGGTAAGTCATTGTTTTGTTGCCTTTTTTTTGTGATTAATTTTCGCATTTTTAAGATAGCAGTTTTTTGTCTCTAAATGGTTAATGTACTTAAATAATTTATGATATTTTTCATGGTTGATAAGTAATGTTTTCTTGAATTAGTAATCAAGAATTAACCAAAAATAACTAAAAATCAAGTTTTTCTGGAAATAACTATAAATCTAATAAAGCATCTTCCTGATGAGTTTTTACCACACAGTTAGAAGTCGCAAAGGATTTACAAGTAAGAAAAAATCCAGCTTCGATTTCTTTGGCTTTCAAAAAGTCATAATCATGATTAACAGTACCTTGAGTTAATCTAGCGGTACAATTAACACATACACCAGCTCTACAAGAATAAGGTAAATTAAAACCTTGTCTTTCCGCCGCATCTAAAATATATTCATCCGCAGCTACTTCGATAACATTATCTATGCCTTTTTCTTCGTTAATTAATCTAACTTGATAACTATTTGCCATGATGATAATTTATAAAATTTCTTTCTTTTTATCTTAATCTTCAATGTTCACTTAATTTTCAACAAAGGTGACATTATTAAGCAATCTTTACAAAATCATTAATGACTAATGCAATTCGGAAAAGATTAAATCAATAATTTTGTGGGATAAAGCTAATTTGGTTGAAGGTTTAAGGATAATTTCTTCTCCTTTTCCACTGATAAAGATAGCTTCATTGGTATCTGTAGCAAAACCTGCGTTATCTTTATCGATGGGATTAGCGATGATAGCATCTAGTTTTTTGCGTAATAATTTTTCTTTAGCAGGAGTAATAATATCACCAGTTTGAGCAGCAAATCCGATTAATTTTTGATAAGGTTGTTTAATTTTGGCTAATCTTGCCACAATATCATTAACTTGCTCTAATTTTAGGCTTTTTGGTAAAGATTGCTTACTTAATTTATCAGGAGAATACTCCCTAGGTTTTACATCAGCTACTGCCGCCGCCATGAAAATTATCTCTGCGTTATGAAAATTGCTTCTCATAGCCGATTCCATTTCTATGGCAGTGGTAACGTTAACTATTTGAATCGGGGGTAATAAATTTAATAATTCAGAGTTAATATTTCCTGCTACAAAAGTAACCGTTGCACCTCGATAATAACAAGCGTTGGCTAAGGCTATTCCCATTTTACCCGTAGCAGGATTGCCGATAAAGCGTACAGGATCAATATATTCTCTCGTATTTCCTCCACTTATTAACACTTTTTTCCCTATTAAATCCCGTTTTCCTTCACTATTGATGATGGATTCTATGGCTATTAAAATTTCTTTGGCTTCTGCCATTCTTCCTTTACCAATGCGATCGCAAGCAAGTAAACCAGTGTTAGTATGTAAAAGATGATAACGACTATCTTGAGATAACTGTTGCCAATTGTTTTGTACGGATTTTTGTAACCACATTTCCGTATTCATAGCAGGTGCAACTATGACGGGACAAGTTGAGGCTAAAATTGTGTTAGTAAGAAGATTATCAGCTAAACCATGAACTAATTTTCCCAAAGTATTCGCTGTTAAAGGTGCGATAACAATTAAATCAGCCCATTTTCCTAGTTTAATATGTAGAGGTGAAGAATGAATGGGTTGCCAAAAATCTTTATCCCTATAAGCCTGTTTTCTGGCTAACGTAGATAAGGTTAAAGGTGTAATAAATTTCGTTGCTGATTCTGTTAAAATAACTTCTACATTTGCACCTTGTTGAAATAATGAGGAGATGACTTCACATACTTTATAAGCTGCAATGCCACCGCCTACACAAATTAAAATTTTTTTATCTTGAAATGGTATTATCAGATCATGATTCGTCATAAGCCTCAATATCAAGTAGATAAAAGTACGGTTCAACTAATTCCTGACGATGAAATGCGATGGCTCTTAATAAATGCCAATCTTGTAAACCTTCAAAAGGCGTACTATAATCATCTAGTTCAAGTCTAGCCGCAATTTGTGCTACCTCTTCGGCGGTTACGCTACTGTAGTCTTCTTCTTTTAATGTTACAGTTGTCATGGCTTTACCTCCTTTTTGTCAGAAAAACTTGTCTTTAACCGTTCCCAAAAAAAGTTAATGACATTCAGTTTTCAACCATCTTAACATATTTGCTTCGGATTTTGAACAACTGGCCAAAACCCTCATCTAAATTTTCTCCATATTTTGCTTTATTGTTATTTAGTTTTAAGGAAACAAAAAAACTCCGAAACTCAATCAGATTATAGACTTATTTTTTCTAGTTTTATGCCAACTTCTGAAATAAAAATTGATGGTGAAAAAGCCTATTTAATGATGGAACAATTAATTATATTATGGTGGTGAGATTTATAGTTATTTAGTTTTATTATTTAACTATTTATAAACCAATTAATTATTATAATGTATAACTCAATCATTTAAAAAATTAGATTTTGTTAAATATTCTATGATTGAATAAATATTTATATCTCAAATTTTTAATATCGAATTAAAATAATTTTATCAAAAAAACATAATTTAGTTTATTTATGATTCAACAAAAATTGGCGGTAGTTACCATCGGCAGAAATGAAGGCGATCGCCTAGTTAATTGTTTGCTATCGTTAAAGAGAGAATTAGGAGAAAATGCACCAATTATTTATATAGATTCTGGCTCAACGGATGATAGTGTAAGAAAAGCTAAGGAATTAGGAGTTATCGTTATTAATCTTGATGTATCGATACCTTTTACGGCGGCAAGGGCTAGAAATAAAGGTTTAGAGTTGATTATCAATAATTATCCTGATACTAAATATATTCAATTTCTCGATGGTGATTGCGAATTATATCCTCATTGGTTAGAAATAGCAGTAAAAACTCTGGAAGATAAGGAAAAATTAGCGATTGTTTGCGGTAGAAGGAGGGAAAAATATCCCGAAAAATCTGTTTATAACCAATTAATTAATCTGGAGTGGAATACTCCCATCAGCGAGGCAAAAGCCTGTGGAGGTGATGCTATGATGCGATTAGAAGCACTAAAACAGGTTAATGGTTATGATTCTAACTTAATCTGCGGAGAAGAGCCTGAAATGTGTATTAGACTGCGAGAAAAAGGGTGGAAGATAGAAAGATTAGATATAGATATGACGCTACACGATGCGGCGATGTTTAAATTTAGTCAATGGTGGAAACGCTCTATTAGAGGCGGTTGGGCAGTAGCAGAAGGTTATTTTATGCACGGAAAACCTCCAGAAAATTATATGAAAAAAGAATATTTTAGCGGTTATTTATGGGGTTTTATAATACCTTTTTTGAGCATTATATTAATAGGAATAACTAAAGGATTAAGTTTATTTTTATTATTAGGTTATTTAGTTTTAATGTTTAAAATTTATCGTTATCGTCTTAAGTTTGGAGATAATAAAGAAGAGGCTAAACTATATGCTTTTTGGTGTGTTTTATCGAAATTACCTCAATTTATTGGGCAATGTCAATATTTGTTTAAAAGATTAACTAAACAACAAGCAACTATTATTGAATATAAAGCCTAAAGTTATTTTAAAGACAAAAAAATATAAGTTTTCTTTTATTTATGTGATTTTAATAAATCCCGAAATGCCGTAAACCAATCTAAAGTCTGTGGAGATAAATAACCTTCTTCAACTATTAATTGTGTTAAAGATTTTGAGTTTGATAACTGGCTTTGTTTGCGTAATAATAAATCAATTTGTAAAGGAGTAATTAAATGAGCTTTTTGTAAATAATTTTCAATATTCCAGACTTGATTTAAGTCAATAATTTTAGGTAACTCTTCAGCAAAAAAATTAATAGTTTCAGGAGATACAAGTTTTAATTCTTCAGCAATTTTTCCTAACTTTATTTGATAATTTTTCTGTTTTTGAATATTTAATAGTAATAGCAATTTATCATCGGTTAACAAACCTGCCTGATTTAAAAGCATTCCTAAAGGAAGAGATTTTAATTCAAGAATGGGATTACTACGATAAAGATTAAAACGATATTGAATAAGTTTCAACAAGAAAGGAAAACTATCGATTAAATAACGTTTCCATAGTCTTTTTGGTTCAGAAATAAGACGATAAAACCATTCTAAACCAATATTACTCATCCATTTTGGAGAGCGAGGTTTATATCCTGCTTCAAAATCAAGAGTAGCACCGATGGGTAAAAAAATCTTAAGATTAGGTAATAAAGAACGATATTTAAGAATCCATTTTTCTTGTTTTGGTGCGCCAACTCCAATGGCTAAAACGTTAGCAGAAGATTGATTAATCTGATCAATAATAGCTAAACATTCAGATTCGTTATTCTCAAAGCCAAAACTAGGAGATAAAGCGCCAACAACTATTTCTCTTCCTACTTTCTGATTTATATTTATTTTCGCCGAGTGGGGGACACTTTCGTCTCCTCCTAGTAGAAAAATTTTAATATTTTCATTATTTTTATTGTAGTGATAAAAAGCAGGTAGTAAATCTGATCCTGATATTTTTTCTTGAATAGGTGTGCCTAAAAATTTTAAAGCAGATTGAATAATTTTACTGTCGCACACCACATAATCAGCGATTTTATAAGTTTTCAAAAAGTCTGCATCTTTCTGTAATTTTACTAAATGATCCACATTAGGAGTCACAATAAATCCGCCTTTTTGGGTTAATTCCTCTAAAAGATGAGATAAGGAAATATTATCAATAGAAATATTAAGAAGATTGACTTTATTCATGAAAAAGACGAATTAAGGTAGTTTTATTTGATTTTTAATACAATTATTGTATGATACAACTATCAATAGCGAATAATAAAATAAGTAAAAATTATCGTTAATTATTCTGATACGATAAAACCAAGAAAGTTGAGATTATAGTTTTGTATTCTTTCTACCGCTTGTTTAATCAAAGAATAAGGAGTTTGTTCTAATCTTACTACCAAAATAATTCCCTGAGTTTTTTCGGCTAACAAACTAATATCATAGGATTCCAAAAAGAAAGAACTATTATAAAGAATTAATGTATAGTCTTGACTAACTGATTGAATTAAAGATTGAGTTTCTTCTGCACCAAGGTTTAATGGTAAATCTGCATCATCACTACCTGCGGTTAGAATTGACACATTTTTTTCGCAACCAATTTGGGAAATAACGGAATCTTGGCTGATGGGAAACTGTAGTAAATCTCGTAATCCTTTACGAATCGGTAGATCAAAATACTGTTGAATTTCTGAATTAACTACATTAGCGTCAATTAATAACACTTTTTGATCAATTTTAGCAGCAGTTTTCGCTAAATTAGCCGTAATATAAGCCTGTCCATCATCAGGATTTAAAGATGAAATAATAATATAATTTTTAGGGCTTTGAGGTAATTGAAAATGAAGATTAGTATATATTTCTGATAAAGATACTTGAGAAGGAGGAATTGCTTTATCGATAATGGAAGATTCATCAAAAAAGTTAACATCATCTAACTTCGATTTCTTTTTACCTTCGGGATCTAGTAGTACTTTCCCTAATATTGGTAATCCAAAAGAATATTCTAAATCACTTTCCCCGTAAAAAATATCTCTTCTTTTTTCAATGGCGATGGCCACAAATATACCTAAGAAAAAACCTGCCATAATACCAGCACCAAGTTTTTTGGTAGGATCAGGTTTAAAGCCTAAATTACCATAAATATCAGTAAGTATTTTAGGGGTAGAAACTATTTGCCAAGGAAGTTGTGTTTGAGAAATTTCTACACTCAAAGTTTCTTTTTGTACAGAAAGTTTATTTAAAAGTTCTGTATCAAGAGTAATTTGACGTTCTAACTCATTATATTTTTTGATGACATCGGGTATGACATCTAATTCTGCTTTATTATCCGTCTGACTTTGACTAAGAGATTCATAACGAGAAGAAAGTGCATCAATTTGATTTTGTGTATCAATTAATTTTCCGATTAAAGAAAGACGATTATTATCTTGATATGTTAAAACCCGAGGACTTATATTTGGATCAATATTATTTTCATTTAAAATTTTGCTTGTTTTTTTAGTAACTAAATCATTAATATTATCTCGTTGTTCTTTTAAGTTTAAAAGAGTAGGATGATCTGGGGTTAGTCTTGCGGAATCTAAAGCGATTTGAGAGTCAACTTGTTGTAATTGAACCAGTAATTGTTGTCTTTGAGGTTCTTGACTTAAAGTAGAGGCAATTAAAGCATCTTTAGGAGATAAACCAAGATCTTTTTGAAGATTACTAGAAAGAATATTTAACTCTTTTAATTGAGATTGAATAGATTGTAATTCTTTATCGGTTGCTGTAGTTATTTCAAATAAACTATCGCCTTTAATTTGAGGACTAACAAGTTTATTTTCTAACTGAATTTGTTGTTGCTTATTTTGTGCGTCCTTAATTCTATCTTTGATTTTTGGTAATTGATCCGTAATAAATTGAACTCCTGATTTTAAACTTTTTTCTCGTTCTTGACTACTATATTCTAAATATTTATCCGCAACTTCATTTAATACTAAAATAACTAAATCAGGATCATAACCTTTATATACAACACTAATAATCTTCGTTTTATCTATTTTATTTTCTCCTTCTTTAGCTTGTTTGAGACTAAAGTTTTCTTTAAAATCTACTAATAAAAAATCTTTAGGAATCTGAGGATTCTTTTGATTAATTCTTGTAGCTACATCTTCTAAAATATCTCGACTTCTTAATATCCTTGTAATGGTAGGATAATCGAGACTTAAAAGAGTGCTATCAGTTTGACCATCTCTAGCTAAAGCAGTTGCATCGGTTACTTTTTGTGCAGTGGTGAAAGGTTCAACAGTCATGTCAAAAGTACCAGTATAAAGAATAGGATCTCTACTGGTAATAGCAAAAGTGGGGATAAAACCTAATAAAGAAAATGCCAAAATAATTAACCACTTACGTCGTAAAATATTGAGATAAAATTTTAGTTGATTTCCTTTATTGATAGGAGAAGAGGGTAATTCTTCTATTTCTTCTAAGGCAAATTGTTGAGTTTCAGTTACCACAGTTTTAACTAGATTTATAATAAATTATTGGAATTGATCACTATTTTATCTGAATCATTATAGCTTAACTATTTAGATTCATAATCATCAAAAAAAAGATCATCATAACCAAACTCTAGGTTTTATCAAAGAATTAAAACCCTGTTTTTTTCGCAGCAATTGCCATATAGTTATTAAACAATTTTTAGCTTCACTAACGGAATTACCATGATAACGACACAATATTCCTTGTTGTAAGGTAGTTACTCCTAGGGTGATTTGATTAAATTTACGATTAATTAATTCTTTAATAAATGGCAAAAAATCTTCAACAGGGTTACTAGAAATAAAAATTAAGCTACCAATAACAGGTTTATCCGCTAAACCATTAACTGCTGAAAAAAGTTGACTATCACCTGAAAATGATTGTCTATCAATCCACAGAGGTTTATTTTCTTGCCATACCTCAGTATAATTGAGCCATTGACCATCAGTAAAAGTTTCTCCTCGTGCGCTTCTACCAAAACGGATAATTTCCCAACCTAACCAAGTAGCATTATTACCTAATTCGACTCTTAATTTTTGTTGAAATTGTGACTTATTAAAAACGATAATTTCTTGGGGTAAATATTCTAAATAACTATTATTTTCTAATTTAATCAGTATTTCTTGAGTTGCTTTTTTTTCTTCACTACGATAAATTTTAGTAGCAGATGGAGTTGTAATTAAAACATGAGAATTAGGAGATAAATAAATATTTTGAGTTAAAATATCACCACCGACAATACCTCCAGCCGTATGTAAAATAACACTATAACAGATGGAATTTCCTTCAGGATAAAAAGCTCTTTGAATTTTTAAAGGTGCTTGGCAAAAAGCTGATTTTATCTCAGTTTTACCATCACTATGAGTATAAACTAAATCAATTTTTCCATGCCAATTTGTTGGTAAATTCATTTATTTTTAATTTTTATTTCGGCATTTTTGACATTATTTATAGATTATTTTTAAAATCATATTTTTATCTTTTTTACTCTAAATTTTTAGTTAATTAATTTAAGTTATAAAGAAAGATTACACTTTATTTTACTCAAAAAAGTTCGATAAAATCATAAAAATTTTGACTTTAGCATTCCTAAATCATTTATAAAAATTTTGCCCTCTAATCCTTTGGGGAGAAATTAACTGATTATTTTCTAATCACTGACATAGGATTGTCATATTTTTATAAAACGTTTTTTGAGCATTTTTTATTAATGTAGTTTTTATAAAACTGTTTTATGGTTTTGTTATTTTGCCTACTTATTTTAAATTTGCTCTAGCATCCATAACCGCTAAAATAAATAAAACAATGGTTAAAGGAATACTAATAGTTAAGATAATGGCAGTATTAGTTTGTCCTAATTGTGGCATTCCAGAACTTAATTCAAATACAGAACCTACAGAGGCGATGGCAGTTACACAAGCAAGAAGTAGCAATACGCCACTTTTAGGAGTCATATACATAATTATTTGGATGATTTACTTAACTTTTTTTAACATAATAAAGGACAATGGACAATTACGTCTTCCCTAATTAAATTATTCGCCATGAAAAAGGAAGATTTCCTTACCTCAAACTTGCCTCCATTAGATATTCAAACCATTGAAATCATTAAGCAATACTACCTCGTTTACGCGCTTCTTTATAGGATGTACCGACATTATGTAATCCAGCTCTAATCATTTGATCTTCAAGCAAGGCAAAAAAACGACTGCGATCGCCACCTTTAACCACTGCTAAATTATGGGCTTCAGCTAAAGCCACAGGATAACCAAAACCTTTATTAACTTGAGTAAGAGTAATACTTAAAGCCTGATGAAGTAAAGCAGAATCTTGGGCAACCCACCTCGGAAATTCGATACGAGCGACTTCTGTGCCTACATGAAGATAACAAAAATAAATATATTGTTCTTCTCCATATAAATCTAAAATACGAGAATTACTGCGAAAAATAGCACTTCGTTGGCGAGGTTTTAAGATACTACTCCATAAAGTAGCGTCCCGTATAGGTTCAATTTTTTGACAAGGAGTTTTATTAATTTCTTCACCGCAATAAGCCACACAATTGGGTTTTTCGTAGGCACATTGAGGAAGACGCAAAAAGTTAACCGCTTCCATACTCCGAGAAGCGCTGATATAACCAACGAAAGGAATTTTAGCCTCTTGTAGCTGTTGCCATGCTTGTAAAATAGGAGTTAAAATTTGCTCTCTAGCTTCCATTGCGATGGTTTCTAAAAACCAGAATATCAAAGAACCGTCTGTCATGGCTAAGTTGGGGATGTTAAAATGAGCACCGGGAGGATTAACCCAAGTACAAGCCATCTCTGCTAAGACTTCAGCCTCTGCCACGGTGCGTTTATAACTCATCCATTCTTCTGTGCGAATTCCCCATTTTCGAGAGACGTATAAATCTTCAGGTTTATAATAAATTTCGGGTAAGGTATCTAAAAGAGGATGTAAATTTTGCCCATAATGTAGCATAATTCTACCAATATTGATTAAATAACAATAAGCAATTTCATGATGAGATGGGGCAATTTGTGAGCCATCGGCAGAAAACACGCTATGGTTAAATTCAGCTAATTCTATATCAATACAAGTAGTAATCGGCTCTAGGGGAGTTGCTGGAGTAAAAATTAGGCGATCGCACCATTCTTCTTGTATTTTGATAAAAAGATTCTGTGATTTTACTGTTTTGATAAGGACAGATTGGGCTAGTTTTAACCTTTCAACACTAGCTAGAGCGTCTTTTTGCATTTCTAACCCTATATTTGGCATTTGTTGAGCTAATTTGGCTAAATCAAGCATTTTTGATTAATGGATAATAAATAAGTATCAAAATAATAGATCATTAAAAATAAACTAAAGAAAAGAAGAATATTATGTCTTATAAAGAAGGTAAATTTAAAAAAGATTTCTATTTTTTCTCTTCTCATTTTAGTTTAAATAGTTAATATATAATATATTATTACAAATTATCTAAAGATGGTATAATAGATTTAATTTTAATATTAATTAATAAACTTATTATTGAAAACTTTAATGGAAAAAACATTTATTTTAACTAATGATGATGGTATCAATGCAGAAGGAATTAAAGCATTAAAACAAGCCATAAAAGGGAATAAATTTATAGTAGCACCAACCCAGCAATTATCAGGTTGTGGTCATCAATTTACTACCAAAAAACCGATTACTGTTACTAAAAATAATGATCAAGAATATGCCGTTGAAGGTACTCCAGTAGATTGTACTCGCATTGCTTTAAGTTATTTATGTCCTCATGGTAATTATGTTGTATCTGGCATTAATGCTGGAGGAAATTTAGGAGTTGATATATATAATTCTGGTACAGTAGCCGCCGTAAGAGAAGCTACTATTTTAGGTGTTTCTGCCATTGCTATTTCCCATGTGATGAAATCACCGTTAAAAATTGATTGGCATTTCGCTACTCAATTAACAGAAAAAGTATTAGATTTATTATTATCAAAAAAACTACCTAAAGGATGTTTTTGGAATGTTAATTTACCTCCTATTAATACTGATTTTCCTGAACCAAAAATAATATTTTGTCCACCGAGTATTGATCCTTTACCCTTAAGTTTTAAAATAGAAAATAATCAATATACTTATCAAGGAAAATATAATCAAAGAATTTCCTCTCCTAATACTGATGTTGATGTCTGTTTTAGTGGTAATATTGCTATTAGTTTAATTAGTTTAAATTGTGGAATCGATATTAATAATATATAAATTTTAATAATGAACAATCAGAATAATTTGACCGAAACTCAAGCTAGAAAAGATGATCATATTCGTATTTGTTTAGATGAAAAAGTACAGTTTAATCAAGTCAAAAATGGATTAGATAAATATACTTTTACTCATTGTTGTTTACCTGAATTAGATTATAAAAATATTGATATTTCGACACAATTTATAGGCAAAAAATTAGATTCTCCTTTATTAATTTCATCTATGACAGGAGGTACAGAAAATGCTCAATTAATTAATCAACGTTTAGCTATTATCGCTCAAAAATACCGTTTA
The DNA here is from genome assembly GCA_009993045.1 of Cyanobacteria bacterium CG_2015-22_32_23. Classification (GTDB taxonomy): domain Bacteria; phylum Cyanobacteriota; class Cyanobacteriia; order Cyanobacteriales; family Cyanobacteriaceae; genus Geminocystis. The sequence continues at coordinate 16,536 of JAACUG010000071.1, read as the reverse complement.
GCTATGGGTATCGGTTCAGGACGTGTTATCATCGAAAAACCCGATATAGCCAAAACTTTTCAAGTGCGATGGCAAACTCCTGATATATTATTATTAGCTAATATTGGAGCAGTACAATTAAATTATGGTTATACATGGCGTGAATGCTTAAAATTAGTGGAAATATTAGAAGCAGACGCATTAATTCTCCATCTTAATCCCTTACAAGAATGTATCCAACCAGAAGGAGACACTAACTTTCAAGACTTGTTAGCTAAAATCGGTGTTTTATGTGAAAAAATGCCCGTGCCTGTTATGGTGAAAGAAGTCGGTAACGGTATTAGTGCAGTTATGGCAGAAAAATTAATCAATATGGGAGTAAAAGCTATTGACGTAGCTGGTGCTGGGGGTACATCATGGGCAATGGTAGAAAGCGAAAGAAGCGACAATAAATTAAAAAGAGAATTGGGTAAAACCTTTGCTAATTGGGGTATCCCTACCGCCCATTGTATAGCAGACATTGCCAAAAAATATCCGAATATTCCTTTAATTGCTTCAGGAGGTATCCGTAACGGTTTAGAAGTGGCAAAATTATTGGCTTTAGGTGCGGATGTTGTAGGTTTGGCTTATCCTTTCTTAAAAGCTGCGATGGTATCGGTGGAAGCATTAGAAGAATTAGTTGAGTTGCTTAATGAGGAAATTAAAACAGTGTTATTTTGCACAGGAAACGAGAATATCAATACATTACAAAAATCTGATAGTCTTACTTTTCAACCCTAATCCCTGATTCTCTGTTATTTTCTATTTTACTGGTTCGTGATATTCTAATTAAGACTCATTGACAAGCATATGAAAGGAAATAATTATCAATGGAACAAATACCAGAAAAAGAACAAGATTTAGAACAAAATAACCAAACAACTTTCTATATCAAGGAAATTCAAGAATTATTACCCCATCGTTACCCTTTTGCTTTAGTTGATCGCATAATTGATTACACTGCGGGGAAAAAAGCTACTGGTATTAAAAATCTTACCATCAATGAACCTTTTTTTCAAGGACATATTCCTAATAATCCCATTATGCCAGGTGTTTTACAATTAGAAGCTATGGCACAAGTTGGGGGAATTGTTTTAACTTTATTACCCGGTATGAAAGGCAAATTTTTTGTTTATGGGGGAGTTGATAAAGCTCGTTTTCGTCGCCCAGTTATCCCCGGTGATCAGTTAATTATGACAGTCGAGTTACTTGCTTTTAAACGTAATCGCATCGCCAAAATGCAAGGGCAAGGTTTCGTTGATGGGCAATTGGTGGTAGAAGCAGAAATGTTATTTTCTCTTTTTGATTAATTTTTCGTACCGAAATGAGATAAATTGTATATTTTAAAATCACCTTAATTTTCTGATATTTTTTTTGTCCATTTTCTATTTACTTTTCATTCAATATACAATTAATTTTTACGAACCGTGATACATCCTACTGCTATTATCGACAAAAAAGCTGAATTAGATCCTTCCGTGGAAATTGCCCCTAATGTAGTTATCGGTGCTGATGTTAAAATTGGTGCAAATACTGTTATCGGTGCTAATGTAGTTATTAATGGACCTATTGAAATCGGTTGTAATAATCAAATATTCCCGGGTGCTGCTTTAGGTTTACCTCCTCAAGATTTGAAGTATAAAGGCGGTAAAAGTTCGGTAAAAATTGGACATGGTAATACTATCCGTGAATATGTTACCGTTAATCGTGCTACAGGAGAAGAAGAAGAAACCGTTATCGGTAATGATAATCTCTTGATGGCTTATGTTCATGTGGCGCATAATTGTCTTTTAGGGGATGGTATTGTTATCGCTAATTCCGTAGCTTTAGCTGGTCATGTGGAGATAGAATCTAAAGCAGTGATCGGTGGAATGTTGGGTATTCATCAGTTTGTCAAAGTTGGTAAAATGGCTATGTTAGGCGGTATGAGTCGAATTGATCGAGATGTACCACCTTATATGTTAGTAGAAGGTAATCCCTCTCATGTGCGATCGCTCAATCTTGTAGCATTAAAACGCAATAATTTTGACACTGAAGAAATTGCATTGTTAAAAAAAGCCTATAAAATCCTTTATAAATCAGGATTAACGATTAATCAAGCTCTTGAATCATTAGAGCCTCTATGTGACAATGAGCATATAAATCATTTAATTAAGTTTATGAAATCTTCTGTTAATGAGAAAAATAGACGAGGATTAATTAATGGTAATAAATAATAAAATTTTTGATAATCTTTTTTTCTAATCCCTTTATTTATGATCATCTGAACACCTAAACATACAAGTATTTAAGCCTTTTAGTTATAATTAATTAGTGTAATTATTTTGGTTATGTATGAGAATTTTTAACTATAAATTGATTAACTTATTATTAATTTGTACTTTATTTAACTTAGTAGGATGTAATCAAGAAAAAAAAATAGAAAATTTATCTTCAACAAATACAAATATTGAAGAAACTGTATCTAATCCTAGTGAAAATAAACTAAATTTGACAGTAAGCCTTTTACCTCAAAAATATTTTGTAGAGAAAATTGGGGGAGAATTAGTCAATGTAAATGTCATGGTTGAGCCGGGGGCATCGGCAGAAACTTATGAGCCTTTACCCCAACAATTAGCTAACTTAAGTAATTCTTCTGCTTATATTAGTATTGGAGTGCCTTTTGAACAAGTATGGTTAGAGAAAATTAAGTCAGCAAATCCACAAATTCCTATTATTAATTCTGGGAAAGGTATTGAAAAAATAGCCATGATAGGGCATCATCATGACCATGAAAATGAAAATCATCAGGATGAAGATCATACAGATGAAAATCATACAGATGAAAATCATACAGATGAAAAAGCAGAGGGTAAAGAAGGAGAAAAAGAAAGCCTTGATCCTCATATTTGGTTATCTCCTAAATTAGCTAAAATTCAAGCAGAAAATATTTATCAAGAATTAGTAAAACTTGATCCTAAAAATCAAGCTATTTATCAAAAAAATTTGGCTACATTTATCACAGAAATTGAAACATTAGATCAACAAATAACAGAAAAATTTGCTAATGTAAATAAACGAAAATTCATGATTTATCATCCAGCATGGGGTTATTTTGCCAAAGATTATAACCTAGAACAAATATCCATTGAATTTGAAGGACAAGAAGCTACTTCCACCACTTTAGCGAGTCTAATTAAACAAGCAAAAGAAGATAATATTAACGTTATTTTTGCCCAACCTCAATTTAGTCAAAAAACTGTTGAAACATTAGCCAAAGCCATTAACGCAGAAGTTGTAATTTTAGATGATTTAGCCCCAAATTGGTCAGAAAATTTATTACAAGTGGCTGATAAACTATCTCAATCAATGAAATAAAAATAACTAAGTTTAAAGGAAGATTAAGTTAGGATAAATAAGAAAATATAAGCAAATTTATGAATAATTTTAACGGATTTTTATCATTAATTTTAAGTAAATAAAATAGTCATTATTGTGAGCAATACCTCTAAGATATAAAAATTTATGAATGGAGTAATAAAATTATCAAATATTTATGTTAATTATGGTAAACAGAATGTTTTAGAAAATATCAATTTTCAAGTAAATGAATTAGATTTTATTGGCATAATAGGGCCAAATGGAGCAGGAAAAAGCACATTATTAAAAACTTTATTAGGTTTAATTACTCCTAAATCTGGACAAATTTCTATCATGAATTATCCTGTTTCTCAAGGTAGGAAATATATCGGTTATGTACCTCAAGTTTTGGAATTTGATCGAGCTTTTCCTATCTTAGTAGAAGATGTCGTCAGAATGGGAAGATTGTCAAAAAGTCATTTATTTAAGAGTTATAACCGTAAAGATGAAGAAATAGTTACCCATTGTTTAGAACAAGTGGGCATGATAAAGTTAAGAAATCGTCCCATTGGTGAATTATCGGGAGGTGAAAGACAAAGGGTATATATTGCGCGTGCTTTAGCTAGTCAACCTAGTATCTTACTTTTAGATGAACCTACCGCCAACATTGACTCAAAAATTCAAAATAATATCTATGAATTGCTCAAAGAATTAAACGAATATATCACGATTTTATTGATTTCCCACGATTTAGCCGCCATTTCTACCTATGTAAAAACCATTGCTTGTTTAAATCGTACTTTACATTATCACCAAGACAAAATCATTACTTCTCAAATGATACAAGAAACTTATCAATGTCCCATAGATTTAATCGCTCATGGTATTCCTCATCGTATTTTACCTGAACACAATTCCTAGATTTACCGTAATTTGAGAGAAAAAATTTCCCCTCTATCCTTAATTATCAATTATGATTGAAGTCTTACAACTAGAGTTTATGCAAAATGCCATTGCCGCAGGTATTTTAGTTAGTATTGCCTGTGGTATTATCGGTACTTTTGTCGTAGTTAACCGTATTGTTTTTATTAGCGGTGGTATTGCCCATTCTGCTTATGGTGGCATCGGTTTAGGTTACTTTTTAGGTTTTAATCCTATTCTTGGGGCGATGATATTTGCGGTATTTTCAGGGTTAGGAATGGGTTTAGTGGAAAAATATACAAAGGAAAGAACAGATACTATTATCGGCACAATGTGGGCTATTGGTATGGGTATCGGTATCATTCTTATCGACTTGACGAAGGGCTATAAAGCCAATTTGATGAGTTATCTTTTTGGGAGTATTTTAGCTGTGCCTAGAAGTGACCTACTAATTATGTTAATTTTAGATGTAATTATCATCATCATGATCTGGTTATTTTATAAAGAATTATTAGCAATTTCATTTGATCCTATTTTTGCAACTACTCGAAATATACCCGTTAATGGATTATACTTGATGTTAATTAGTGCCATCGCTTTAACCATCGTCATGGTGATGCAAGTAGTTGGCTTAATTATGGTAATTGCTTTACTAACTATTCCTCCAGCCGTTGCTAATCAATTTGTAGGGGAAATAAAACAAATGATGGTATTAAGCAGTATTTTGGGAGTTATTTTTATTTTAATTGGCTTAGGATTGTCTTATACATTCAACTTAACTTCTGGTGCAACAATTATTGTGGTGTCAGGATTTGCTTACTTTTTAAGTTTAGGTATTAAATCTAGGTTTAGGTAAAACCATTAATTTTAACCTGAGTGAATCATAAAATTAATGAGTAATGAGTAATGAGTAATCAGTAATGAGTAATCAGTAATGAGTAATCAGTAAAGGATAGGAGATGTAAATTTTAAAAAATTAAAAACCTTGTTAATTGTTAATTGTTAATTATCAACTAGCCGCTTGTAGTCTAGCTTTTGCTTTTTTTAGATTTTGAGTCGCTTTCATTTCTTGACGGCGATCGCCAGTAGCTTTAGCCTGATCAAGAGCAGTTTGAGCTTGATTTAAGTCGGTTTGAGCTTCTTCTTTATTAATAGAATCTCCTAACTGTGCACCATTAACGAGGATTTTGACTTCATTATTTTCGACTTCCGCAAAACCGCCCATAATAGCAATAGATTTCCAATCTTTATTAGCGCGTACTCGTAAGACACCAATTTCAAGATTAGTTAATAAAGGAGCATGATCTGTTAAAATTCCTAATTGTCCGCTACCACTAGGTAAAATAACCTCTTGAGCAGTTTCATCCCAGACAATCTTATCGGGTGTAATTATTCTTACGGTTAAAGTCATAATGTGATTGTAAATTTAAGATTTAAAATTTTTTCCTTAATATGGACTTGGTGGGCAATGCCCACCCGATGAATTACTAATTGTTCATTAATTTTTCGCCTTTAGCGATAACTTCATCAATGTTCCCAACCATATAAAAAGCCTGTTCAGGTAATTTGTCTAATTCCCCAGCAAGAATTTTTTTGAACCCTTTAATGGTGTCTTCTAAAGAGACATATTTACCAGGACTACCAGTGAAAACTTCAGCAACGAAGAAAGGTTGAGACAAGAAACGCTCAATTTTACGAGCACGATCAACTACTAAACGATCTTCTTCAGATAATTCATCTAAACCAAGAATTGCAATAATATCTTGTAACTCTTTATAACGTTGTAAAGTTGATTGTACAGCACGAGCGGTATCGTAATGTTCTTGACCAACAATACTAGGTTGTAGCATGGTGCTAGTAGAATCAAGAGGATCTACTGCAGGATAAATACCTTTAGAAGCTAAACCACGAGATAATACTGTAGTACCATCTAAGTGAGCGAAGGTAGTAGCAGGAGCGGGATCTGTTAAGTCATCCGCAGGTACATAAACCGCTTGGATAGAGGTAATAGAACCTTCTTTGGTGGAAGTAATACGTTCTTGTAAGTCACCAACATCAGTACCGAGAGTGGGCTGATAACCTACCGCAGAGGGCATTCTACCGAGTAATGCTGATACCTCAGAACCAGCTTGAACGAAACGGAAAATGTTATCAATAAACAGTAGTACGTCTTGTTTGTTAACATCACGGAAATATTCCGCCATGGTTAACGCAGATAAACCGACACGCATTCTTGCTCCAGGGGGTTCGTTCATTTGTCCGTAAACAAGGGCAATTTTCGATTCTTCAGGGTTGTTAGGATTGATTACATTAGATTCAATCATTTCGTTATAGAGGTCATTACCTTCACGGGTACGTTCACCTACACCACCGAATACTGATACTCCACCGTGTTGAATAGCGATGTTATTGATTAATTCCATCATAATAACGGTTTTACCAACACCAGCACCACCGAATAAACCGATTTTTCCCCCTTGACGATAAGGAGTTAATAAGTCAACAACTTTAATACCAGTTTCAAAAACCGTAGGTTTAGTATCTAAATCGGTAAAAGCAGGAGCACTACGATGAATAGGAGAAGTTTCTTTTGTATCAACAGGTCCTTTATTATCAACAGGTTCGCCTAAAACATTGAAAATACGTCCTAAAGTTGCTTTACCTACAGGTACACTAATAGGGCCACCTAAGTCCACAATGTCCATACCTCTGACTAAACCATCAGTAGTACTCATTGATACTGCACGAACTTGATTATCACCTAAAAGTTGTTGAACTTCACAGGTAACAGAAACTTTTTGTCCTGCTTCGTTAGTTCCTTCAACACGAATAGCATTGTAAATACGGGGAAGACTGCCGCTAGGAAATTCAGCATCAACCACCGGTCCAATAATTTGAATGATTTTACCGACGTTTGTTTTTTCTTGTACTGCAACCATGCTGATTTATTTTTAATTTACTTTCGTAAATGTTAATTTATAATAAAATTTGCCACTATCAAGATTATCATGGACTGGTTCAATCTGATCCCAAAATAATTAGAAGATATGGGATAAAAGAGAGAGGGGAAATAGCGAAGATGACGAAAATAAGGAAAAAAAGAGAAAAAAAAGTTAAAATAACCTACAAATAATTTTTTAATTCATACTTTGAGAAAGGTACATTAAATTAGTCAATTTATATAATAATCTCGCTCCAATATTCCCATCCCATTGATTTTGATTAGTTTTATCGGGGGCAACTTCACAAATATCAAAACCGATGATTTTTTTACCTGATTTTACTAAAGTTTGCAGTAAATAAATAGCCTGATTAAAGTCTAATCCTCCAGCTACGGGTGTACCAGTATTAGGGCAAAATACTTGATTTAAACCATCAATATCAAAGCTAATATAAACTTTTTCTGATAAATTATTGATAATATTTGCACATTGTTGTTGCCATGAAATTCCTTCATAAATATTATTTTTTAACTGCCAATCATCGAATAAAATAATACGATTATCCCTATTAATTTTATCCATTTCTTCCTGACATAAATCCCTAATTCCCACTTGTACTAATTTGTCAATATTTGGCAGTTGCATAACGTTATACATTATGGAAGCATGGGAATAAGTAAACCCTTCGTAAGCGTTGCGTAAATCTGCATGAGCATCAATGTGTAAAATACTAAATTGTTGATGATGTTCAGCGAGTGCTTTTATGTAACCCAACGGCACACTATGATCACCGCCAATTAAAGCGATAAGTTTTCCTTGGGATAAGTAGTTTTGGCATTGACTATATACCCATTCATTTAACTCTATACTTCTTTCATTTACCATTGCTAACTCTCTAGTAATGGCTTGATCATGAAGATCATTTCCTGATTCTAAGAACTCTATCACAGTTTTGGCGATCGCCCTTGTGGTCTCACTTTTTGCTTTAATAGTGTTATCAATGGGAATAGTAGCGTAACTCTTTTCCCATGGTTGAGGTAAATCAAAATCATACCAATCTAGTTGATAGGAAGCATCGAGGATAGCTTCAGGTCCTTCGGCTGTACCTTCACCATAAGACACGGTAGCATCCCAAGGTACACTTAAAAAAACTATTTTGGCATCTTCTATGGCATGAGGTAAACCGAAAAAACAGTCATTTTTAATGCTTATTTGATGGGGATTAAAATTAATATAATTCACTATTATTTTTATTCAATTTCTTTTGTTTTATTCTGTGATAAAACTATCATTTTTTAGTAGATAAATCAACATTATTTTCTCTGTTTAGCCTTTTTATAAGCTGGATCATGTTCGGCAAAACTAATGATTACAACCCTTTTTGGTACTGGTTTTTCATAAATGCGATAAACTAGGCGATAACTAATTTTATTCCAGTCTATTTCTAAAGCTCGATAACCTTTTAATTCACCTTTTAGACTATGATTATTTAAGCCAAAACAATCGTAAGGATCTTCGATAAAAATAGAGTTACAAAAATCTTCAAAATCTTGTCTTAATTCCTTTGGTAATAAAGGTAAATCTTCTTGAATAACAAAGTTATTTAGTTTTACTTGGTATTTTGATTTTGTACCCACGATTTCTTAAATTCTCCAAACTAGATTCTACATCAATTTCATCATCAATCTCCATTACTGTTACCCATTTTGTGGGATCATTTATATCTTTAATACGTTCTATTGCTAATTGTTCTGCATATTTTTTATTACTATTTTCTTGTTGATATTTTACCATTAAAAACTCCACAAAATCTAAGATTTGAGTTTGTTTATCTAAGGGTAAATTGACCATTTTTTGTGTAACTGAATCAATAATATTCATAAGTTAAATACCTCTTTAAAATTCGTTATATTTTCCTCATTTATCAACTGTTAATTATCAATTATTTTACCATCTGCAAAATGAATTATTCTTTTCGCTTCTTCTCCTACATCATGTTCATGGGTAACTAAAATAATGGTCATTTTTTCATCGTTTAAGTTACGAAATATTTGCAAAACTTCTTTCGTTGTTTCTGAATCTAATGCTCCTGTTGGTTCATCTGCTAGTAATATTAAAGGATTATTAACTATAGATCTGGCGATCGCCACCCGTTGTTGTTGTCCACCAGAAAGCTGATTCGGCTTATTATTGAGACGATGAGATAAACCGACTTTAGTTAAGGCAGAAGTTGCTCGTTTTTTTTGTTCACCATCAGACACTCCAGCGTAAATCATGGGCAACATGACGTTTTCCAGAGCCGTTAACTGGGGTAAAAGGTGAAATTGTTGAAAAACGAAGCCTATTTGTAAATTGCGCACAGAGGCTAATTTTTGGCTAGATAAAGAAGCCACATTTTCCCCATTAAGATAATAATTACCAGAAGTTGGGCGATCAAGACAACCTAAAATATTCATCATAGTTGATTTTCCCGAACCTGATGATCCCATAATGGCACAATATTCTCCTGAATTAATGATAAGATTTACCCCAGATAAAGCATGAACTTCTGTCTCACCACTACCATAAGTTTTATAGATATTTTCTAAGGAAATTAAACCTTTAGATACAGAAATTTGTTCATTTTCTATTAATGTTGAATTCATGAAAAATATTATATTATCTATTTTTTAAACTATTAATTATCAATTATCAATTGTTAACCATGAACCATATTTATTTTCATAGTAATTTAATATAGATTTTACTTTAATTTCCGTTTCTTTTGTGGACTCATATTCTAACGATAAACCACCCACTTGACTTTGTAAATAATCAAATTCTTGAGAAGTTTGGGGCAATAAATCAGCATTTACCTCCTCAATTTGTCTTAAATGAGACGCTATTTCACGATACATTGCTAAAGGTAATCGATGGCAAGTTAAGTTTATTTTTTTTGTTGATTTATTATTAATAATAGTATTAAACAATATTTTCTAAGCCTCCTCATTTAGATTCTTAATTTATTAATTTATTAATATTATCTCCAATCAGAAAGTTTAATTATTATTTTTTCTCCTTTTTTCAATTCATTTACATTAAATATTCTGCCAGAGAATGATGTTTCTTGACCCTTTCCTAATTGACGACTAACTTTTGTTGCTTGTGCTGTTTTAGTAACGTCTCCTACTGATACTCCCTCAAAGAAAGCCGTAAGAGGAGGGAGTATATTATTTCCTTGACTCAAGCTAAACTCGAGTTCACCCACTCTAACCACACTCCCTGATATATTACATACTGTACCATAAACTGTTATTGTTGTTTGAGGTTCAGGATTATTTTGAACCATGATACGACTCGTTACGACATCTGATACCGTAACTAATTTTAATCCTTGTGATGGTGTATTATTAACGACAAATTGCTCTTTTGTCAATATTGGTTCTACATTTACAGTTTCTTTCTCTTTTGCTAGAGATTTTTCTCCTACACGTTTAACAATAGAAGTACCATCTTCTAGTTGAAAAACAACGCCTCCAGAAATACCAGCTCCAGAAAAATTCGTGAAATTCGGAGTAGCCGCTAAGGTGATATTCGGTCCTAAATTATAAGCTCCAATTTGTTTTACATATACGCTATTATTACCATCGGAAAGATATTCTCCTTGTTCAACTCGACGGGAGGCTTGATCATTTCCAAATTTGACTATCGCAAAGTTTTTGCCATTTACATTAACTATTCCTGATACCATAATATTTGGTTCTGGAGATCTCAATGGAATAGGTGGATCTTTAATAATAGGTGGAATTTTACAAAAATCTGTATTTCCACTACTAACATTTTTTATCTTTTTGTTACTTTTACCATTAACAACATTTTTTTCAGCGTTAATAGTCTTATTATTAGGGAAACTTTTTCTACCAACACTATTCTCCGCAGTATTAGGAAAACTTTTATTGTTATTAACAAAAGTCGGTATTTTTATAATTGCTCTATTTTTGGAACTAGAGGTATTAACCATCTGATTTTCAGATACTGTTTCCACTACTGGAGGAGTTATAGTATTAAAAGGATCATTTCTACCTTGATTAATTTTTCGTAATCTATCGTCAGGATTAGTAGAAGGAATTAAACCGCTTGTGGTATTTGTCTCTGCAATGACAACAGGAGTTGTAGGAGTTTCAGTGGTATTAACAGGAGGTTTTTGGGGAGGAATAGGGGGAATATTTGCCGTATTATCTTCTCCACCGCCGCCGGATGTTGTACAACTTGTTAAGAGAAAAAGGCTTGATATTACTAAAGTAGATAGTTTTTTCATTATCAAATAAAAGTTAAATTAGTTACTCGATCACACTGTGATTATAATAATAGATTGAGAAGATAAAATTACAATGATTTTGTTAAATTTATAGTTGTAGGGAATAGAGATTTAATAATTAGGTAATTTAACTGTCAATCTATAGCTTTATGATAACAAAATTTTATCCTGAAATTAACGAAAGTTCATCTATTACTATAGAAGGAGTATAACAAGAACCGCTCCAAGTGAGATCATTTCCGACAGATTTGACTTTTTGTAAGGCTTGATAAACGTTTCCCGCTAACATTGTGTCTTTGATTCTACCGATAATTTCACCTTTTTTGACACGATAACCTAAATCGATGTTAAAGGAAAAATCCCCCGAAATATCTGCACCTTCACCTAAAATTTGATCAATAATAATACCATCTTCAATATTTTTAATTAATTTTTCTTGAGATAAATTGCCTTTTTCGATGACTAAGTTGATTAAATCGGGAGTGGCATAACTGCCTAAACTTGGGCGAAAACCGTTACCAGTATTGGTTATACTTAATTTTTGTGCGGTTTGTTTATCGGTATAAAAACTATTTAAAATTCCTTCCTTGATTAAATTCAGATGTTGAGTTATTGTACCTTCATCATCGAATGGACAATTATAAGGTTGTAAATTTGGTTGTTGACTTAAACTGAGACAGGAAGAAACCACTTTTTTTCCTTGAGATTCACACCAAGGGGATGATTTATCAAAAATTCTTTTACCGTTTAAGGCTTCGCTGATGGTTTCCCATAAAGTTGTTACGGCATTAGGAGTAAATAATACGGGCATTTTACCATTATTCACTGATGTATTTTTTTCTGCCCATTGTAATCTTTGTAAAACAGCGTTAATCATTCTATCTAAGTCGATAACATCATGACTATATTCGCCGTCATAAATACCTAAAAAATCATCTTCTGTTACTAATTCAATGCCTAAAGATGCACTATAACTATTATCGGTTTGTAAGCAATATAATCCACGAGAATTAATTAAAGTAGTGGTTTCTGTTTCCCATTCTATTTCTACATTCGTGATTACTTCTGGATATTTATCAGTAATAATGGCGATGGCATTTTTTCCTTGAGAAATTAAATTGTTAATATTTGGTTCATGGATAGCATTAGGGTAGATTAACTTATTATTATCGTTTAATAGTGGCTCTTCAGGGTCATTAAGTTCGGAAATTGCTAAGGCTTTACTAATCAAATCATCAGGGTTAAAGTCACCATAAGCAACGGCTAATCCTTGACAGCCTTTATGCCATAATCTGAGGGCGATGCCCGTAGTCTGTGAGCTTTCAATCTGTTTAAGTCGATTGGCTTCAAAAGAAATTGGACGAGAATGGGATTGAACTTGATATACTTCTACATCAGAAACACCTTTTTTGATGGTTAATTCTAATAATTCTTCTGCCAACATCACTTTAAAATAAAATAAATAACATTATTGATCCTAACCTGAATTAATGATAAATTATCTCTTTTTAATGTTGTAAAGGTATAGTCGTGAATAAATTTGACATAGTAATATTATCTAATGGCCCTGGAGAAATAACCACTTGGGTTTTACCTGTAGTTAAAAAAATTCGGGCAAATTTGTCTATATCTCAAGATAATGTTCGCATTTCTTTAATTTTATCACCTTGTCCCCATTCCACTGGTAATGAAGTTAAAATTGCTAGTCAATGGCAGGAAATTAATCGTATTCAATCAGCAAATAATTTTTTAACTTTTTTATTATTTGGTAAAACACAAGATAATTGGGATTGGTATTCTCAGGGGTTAATTATCTTTTTAGGTGGAGATCAATTTTTTACTTTAGTTATTGCTAAAAGATTAGGTTATCAAAGTTTAATTTATGCTGAATGGGAAGCTCGTTGGTATCGATATATTAATTATTTTGCTGTTATGAATCAGTCTGTTATTGATAAAATACCTATTCAATTTCATAATAAATGTACTGTTGTTGGAGATTTAATGGCAGATATAAACATTATAAATCAAGAGGAAAAAGAAGATAATAAAAATACTTTAAAAATAGGTTTATTACCCGGATCAAAATCAAGTAAATTAACCCAAGGTGTCCCTTTTTTGATGGCGATCGCAGAATTTATTAAGCAAAAAAACTCAAATATAGAATTTATTATACCCGTTGCACCAACCATTGATACAGAAAATTTAGCAAGTTATGGAGATAAAAAAAATAACCCTTTAATTAGTAAATTAGGAAATGTTACAGGAGAGTTAATCAATATAGAAAATCAAGTTTATTTACAAACATTAGGAGGAGTAAATATTAAATTAATTAAAGAATTTCCTTGTGATGAAGAATTAGGGAAATGTGATATTTGTTTGACAACCGTAGGAGCAAATACTGCTATTTTAGGAAGTTTAGGAATACCGATGATTGTTTTACTACCTATTTATCAATTAGAAGCCATGAAATCATGGGATGGCTTACTAGGAATTTTAGCTAATTTACCTATATTTGGCGATAATTTTGCGAAATTAATTAACTGGATAATGGTACAATATACCGTTAAAAATAAGAAATTATATGCTTGGCCTAATATTTGGGCAAAAAAAGAAATAGTACCAGAATTAATCGGTTATTTAACAGTAGAAGAAGTTAGTAATTTAACCTTAGAATTATTAGAAAATAAGGACAAATTAAAGGAAATAAAAAATAATTTAAAGGAAATAAGAGGTTTATCTGGAGCAAGTTTAAAAATAGCGAAAATAGTCACAAAAATTATCGAAAAATGTTCATTTTAGAAGTAAAATAAGATGAGTATATAACTTCTATTGCTTAAATAGTCGTCTTTGTGAGGATAATAAGCTAAGACGTATTTTCTATAAATAAAATTAATATGAGTAAAGGAACATTATTTGATAAAGTTTGGGATTTACACACCGTTGGCATATTACCATCAGGGCAAACTCAGTTATTTATTGGTTTACATTTAATTCATGAAGTAACCAGCCCTCAAGCGTTTGCCATGATTCGAGAAAGAAATCTTCAAGTACTATTTCCTGAAAGAACTATTGCTACTGTAGATCACATTGTACCCACAGAAAGTCAAGCTCGTCCTTTTGTTGATACTTTAGCGGAGGAGATGATTCAATCCTTAGAAAAAAATACTCAAGAATATAATATTCGATTTTATAACACCAATTCAGGAAATCAAGGAATTGTTCATGTAATCGCCCCCGAACAAGGATTAACTCAACCAGGAATGACCATCGCTTGTGGTGACTCTCATACTTCTACTCATGGTGCTTTTGGGGCTATTGCTTTTGGTATTGGCACATCTCAAGTAAGAGACGTATTAGCATCTCAAACTCTATCGTTATCTAAATTAAAAGTAAGAAAAATAGAGGTAAACGGAGAATTACCCCAGGGAGTTTACGCTAAAGACGTAATTTTGCATCTTATCCGTAAATTAGGGGTAAATGGCGGCGTTGGTTATGCCTATGAATACTCTGGTACAACCTTCGAGCAGATGAATATGGAAGAAAGAATGACAATCTGTAATATGTCTATTGAAGGAGGGGCTCGTTGCGGTTACATCAACCCAGATAAAGTTACTTTCGACTATCTAAAAGACAAAGATTTTGCACCTAAAAAATGGGAAGAAGCGATGTCTTGGTGGGAAAGTATCCGTAGTGATATAGATGCGCAATATGATGATGTCGTTACCTTTAATGCTAGTGATATTGAACCTACCGTAACATGGGGAATTACACCTAGTCAGGGTGTTGGTATTAGTGAATCTTTACCTACTTTAGACGCACTACCCGAAAATGATAAAGAAATTGCTATGGAAGCCTTTACATATATGCAGTTAAATGCGGGTACTCCCATTAAAGGTACTCCCATTGATGTTTGTTTTATCGGTAGTTGTACTAACGGCAGAATAACTGATTTAAGGGAAGCAGCAAAATTCGCTCAAGGGCATAAAGTAGCTAATCAAGTTAAAGCCTTTGTTGTACCCGGTTCTGAAAGAGTTAAAAAACAAGCTGAAGCCGAAGGTTTAGACCAAATATTCTTAAATGCAGGTTTTGAATGGCGCGAACCCGGTTGTTCTATGTGTTTGGCAATGAACCCAGATAAATTACAAGGAGATCAAATCAGTGCATCATCTTCTAATCGTAACTTTAAAGGTCGTCAAGGTTCTGCCCAAGGACGTACTTTATTGATGAGTCCTGCTATGGTTGTAGCGGCAGCTATTAACGGTAAAGTGTCTGATGTAAGAGAATTATAAATTCAGTCGAATATTGTGGAGGATTATAACTAAAGATATTCTCCACTACAAAAATCTGTTCACGATCAAACGTAAAACAGGCTTCTAGCCTGTACAATTTTCCTGCCAAAAACAAGGATATTCTTCTGGAGTTGTGGCTAAATTTGCCTTGACTGGATTTTCTCGAATATATTGCCAAGTGTTCAAAAATTCTTCTTCATTTCTAATAATTCTATCGTACCTTTCTTCATGCCATACAATACCAGAATGATTCATCACTTTCGGAATTTGTTTAGAGCTATAACTTTTAACGCTATGGAGAATACTACTAAGAGACCAATATTCACCATTAGACTTAGATAAAGGTTGCATTAACCAGTGAACATGATCGGGCATAATTACTATAGCAAAAGTATGGTATCTTTTGTCATTTTGATGGCGACTGTCATCAAAAAATAAACAACAATTTAAAACAATTTTCCTAGCAGAAGGATTTAATTGTAAACGTTGATAAGTATTAAAAGTAATGAAATAAATTGAACCATCTAACTCCCAATGAGGCAACTTTCTTCTTGTAATTTTGAGAAGAGAATCGCTAAAATTCATAAATTATAACCCCCTCCGTACAACAGCCTTCTAGGCTGTCTCTATCATAATCTTTTCATGGGCAAGATGCTGATGTGATGTTTCTACGGGCAAGATGCTGATGTGATGTTTCTACGGGCAAGATGCTGATGTGATGTTTCTACGG
>JAACUG010000026.1 GCA_009993045.1 Cyanobacteria bacterium CG_2015-22_32_23 | reverse complement strand
AAAAGCAATTTAATGAATTAGATTTAGAGAATTTAATTGAGGAGTTAGAAGACTTGGGTAACGAAAAAAAACATCGAATTGAAAGTTTATTAGAGCAAATTATTAGACACCTATTATTATTAGAATATTGGCATAGTGAATATGAGAGAAATGCTAATCATTGGGAATCTGAAATTATCAGTTTTCGGATTCAATTAAGAAGGTATTTAACAACTAATTTATATAAACACCTAAATAACGAAATATTAAATCTTTATCAAGATGCGTTAAAGTTTGTCAAACGAAAAAGTAAACTTGATAATTTACCGTCAGAATGCCCTTATAATTTAGAACAATTATTAAATGAAGATTGGTTTCCAAAACACTAAATTTAATTAAATTATATTAAATTTGAAATAAAAAAACACAGGTATTTAATGAGGCTTATAATAAAATTAAGATGTTAATTATGGTGATAAATTATGACAGCAACAACTAAAATTAATTTACAAGATTTATACGAAATTGATGATTATTTATGGATACAAGAAACGGTAAAATTACTAAAAGAAAAGCAATTTAATGAATTAGATTTAGAGAATTTAATTGAGGAGTTAGAAGACTTGGGTAACGAAAAAAAACATCGGGTTGAAAGTTTATTAGAGCAAATTATTAGACATTTATTATTATTAGAGTATTGGGATAGTGAATATGAGAGAAATGCTAATCATTGGGAAGCAGAAATCTTCTCATTTCGTGGGCAATTAACAAAAGTTTTAACTACCCATTTGAGAAATCATCTTCATCAAGAATTACCTAATATTTATGATGATGCTGTTGGTTATGTTATTAGAAAATCTGGAATTAACATATTTCCCTTAGAATCTCCTTATACTTTAGATCAATTATTAAATAAAGATTGGTTTCCTAAACACTAAATTTTAATTTTGCATTGAGATTATTTTATTAATATATAATAATCCGTAACGGGGTATTGCTAAAGTTAATAAGATAACTATAATCTAAAATATATTATCTTAAATGTAGGATAAAATAATGTTTAAAAAATCTTTCTTAAAAGGGCTATTTATTTTTTTTTAGTATTATTAGGAATAATCTATTTTTCTTTTATAATAAGAGGAAATAATAATCCACAAATTTTAATAGGTGCGGCTGCTAGTCTTCAACCAGCTTTAGAAGAGTTTAGTAAAAAATATCCCCAAAATGTTGATTATAATTTTGCCTCTTCTGGTATTTTACAACAACAAATTGAACAAGGTGCGCCCATTGATGTATTTATTTCTGCTTCATTTAAACAAATGGATAATTTAGAAAAAAATAATTTATTATTACCGAATACTAGAAAAAATTTATTACTTAATCAAATTGCCTTAATTACTCCTAAAAATAATCCTTTATCTTTAACTAATTTTCCTCAATTAGTGCAACCAAAAATAACATTAATTGCCATTGGTGAAGCACGAAGTGTACCTGCTGGACAATATGCACTAGAAGTGTTTAAAAATTTAGGAATTTTAGCCTCTTTAGAATCTAAATTTGTATATGGAAATAATGTTAGAGAAACTTTAACTTATGTCGAAACTGGCAATGTCGATGCTGGAATTGTCTATTTGACTGATGCTAAAAGTTCTGATAAAGTAAAAGTAATTGCCATCGCAGATAAACAGTTACATACACCAATTATTTATCCTGTAGCAGTTATTAAAAATAGTAAATCTCAACAAATAGCCAAAAAATATTTAGAATCTTTACAAAGTGAAACTGCTAGAAAAATTTTTCAAAAATATGGATTTGGCATAGCTAAATGACAATTAATTTATCTCCTTTATGGATTTCTTTAAAAGTATCATTATTAGCCACTATAATTACTTTTATTTTAGGGGTTATTATTGCTTATCAAGTATATCAATATAAAGGAAAATGGCGATCGCTTATTGAAACAATTTTACTTATTCCCCTTGTTTTACCACCAACAATAGTAGGTTTTTTAATATTAATATTACTAGGGAAAAACACTCTTATTGGTAAAATATTATCACAATGGAATTTTAACATTATTTTTACATGGTATGGTGCTGTAATTGCCTGTATAATTATTGGTTTCCCCTTGATGTTTCGGGCAACTTTAGGCACATTTGAGCAAATTGATTCATTGTTATTAGATGCGGCGAGAATTGAAGGTGCATCAGAAATTGCGGTATTTTATTATATTAGTTTACCCTTAGCTTTTCGAGGTATTTTGGCAGGAATAATCTTGTCTTTTACCCGTGTTTTAGGAGAATTTGGGGCAACTTTAATGGTGGCAGGAAATATCCCTAATAAAACTCAAACAATTCCGATGGCAATTTATTTTGCAGTACAGGCTGGGGAATTTAAAGAAGGTTGGTTTTGGGTTATAATTCTTTTATTCTTTTCTTTTTTTACTATTTTTCTTCTTAATAATTTATCACGATAAAACTAACTTTAATTATGAATAACTATTGACAAAAATCTGTAAAATTATTACCTAATATTGACAATTTTGATAACAACTTTTCTATGTTTGCCTCTTTACAAGAAAAAATAAATCTTTAAAATATAATCTAATATTTTTATACAAAATTAAATGATAAATCATAGTAATTACTGGCTCAAAAATGCTCATATTCCTACTTGTTTAATAGTCGATAATCAATTTATTCCGCACACTAAAGAAAATTTATGTTTATGTGATATACAAATTCAAGAAGGAAAAATAAATCAAATTATTCCTGCTAGTAATACCATTGGTATTGATTTACAAAAAGGAATAGTTTTGCCTTGTTTTGTTGATATTCATACTCATCTTGATAAAGGACATATTTTTGAGCGATCGCCAAACTTACAAGGTGATTTCAAAACAGCTTTAGAAACAGTAAAAAAAGACTCTATTTTGTGGAATGAAGAAGACTTATATCAACGGATGGAATTTGGTTTGAAATGTAGTTATGCTCATGGTACAATTGCCATTAGAACCCATTTAGATTGTCATGAAAACCAAGCTGATACTAGCCTTAAAGTTTGGCAACAATTACAACAAAAATGGCAAAATAAAATTAATTTACAAGCAGTTTCCTTAATTAGTTTAGATTATTTTTTAACAGAAAATGGCGTAAAATTAGCCGATAAAATCGCAGAAATTGGCGGAATTTTAGGCGGTGTTGCTTATACTAATCCAGAGTTAGAAATTCAGTTAGAAAAAGTTTTTCAATTAGCAAAACAAAGAAATTTAGATTTAGATTTTCACGCCGACGAAAATGGCGAAATAGACTCAATTTGTTTGCAAAAAATCGCTGAAATTGCTATTAAAACTAATTTTACTGGTAATATTCTTTGCGGCCATTGCTGTAGCTTATCTGTACAACCTGAAGGAGTAGTACAAAAAACAATTAACTTAGTAAAAGAAGCGAATATTAATATTGTTAGTTTACCAATGTGTAATTTATATTTGCAGGATAGGCAAGAAAATATAACTCCTTTTTGGAGGGGAATAACTAAAGTTAAAGAATTAAAAAAAGCAGGAGTTAAAGTCACTTTTGCCAGTGATAATTGTCGAGATCCTTTTTTCGGTTTCGGGGATCATGATCTATTAGAAGTTTTTAACCAATCCGTTAGAATTGGTCATTTAGATACACCTTACAGCGATTGGATTACCTCTATTTCTAAAATTCCTGCTGATTTGATGAAATTACCAGAATTAGGGCGAATAGGCGTAAATTTACCAGCTAATTTAGTTGTTTTTAAAGCTCGTTATTTTAGTGAATTGTTATCTCGAAATCAAAGGGATCGCCTTGTAATTAGAAATGGTAAAATAATTAAAAATAAATTGCCAAAATATAAACAATTAGATCAATTAAATCATTAATTATAGTTGTTTTTAAATCGTATTTTCTGGGAATAAATATCTTCTAACCAAATTTAATGTTATTGATTGATAATTTCAGAAATCGCCTTATTGATATATTTAGCTAAAATAACCCCATCGACACCCATTTGAGTATGTTTTTTTGCGGCTAAAATTGCTCCTTGTTGATGTAACCATGCCGCAGTAGCAACAACTTCTTCTATGGGATATTCAGTTAAGTTTCTTTGTGCGACTAAACCTCCGATAAATCCGCTTAAAACATCTCCGCTTCCTCCCCTAGCTAATGCAGGAGTACCCTCTTTAATAATCCAAGTGTTTTTTCCTTGATGACTAATCATGGTTTTTTCACCTTTTAGCAATATAGTACTATTAGTTCTTTTTGCTGCTTTTTGAAGTGCCATAAAACGATTTTTAGTTAAATCTAAATCAGGAAATAATCGTTTAAATTCTCCTTCATGGGGCGTTAAAATAGTAGGTGATTTACGATTTGATAATATTTCCATAAAATTTTTGTTTAATAAATAGTTAAAACCATCAGCATCAATAATTAATGTTGTATTTATGGTTAGTAATTTTTCAAAAAACTTATTTGTTAATAATAGATTATTTTTAGAAATTCCCATACCAAAAGTAATGACATCATAATTATTTAAAGATAAAAAATCAACATCTTCTGTTTCTGATAAACCAACAACTAAAGCAAAAGGAAAATGATTAATTATTGTTAATTTTAAAGATTCAGGCACGGCTAAAGTTACCATTCCCACACCGCTACTTTTTGCCCCATATCCTGATAATAAAGCAGCTCCTGCATATTGACAAGAACCACAAATAAGGAGTAAATTTCCTTGTTGATATTTATGGGTATTAATGCCACGAGGTAAAGGTAAAATTTCTTTAACTTTCTTCTTACTCATTAATGTAATAGGATTAGATTTATTAATGGTTTCTTCAATTAAATTATGAGGAATACCGATGTCAATTATCTCTATTTTTCCTGTATATTCTGTTACGGAAGATTGAAATAAACCTAATTTCCATAATCCTAAACATAAAGTTTTAGTTGCCTTAATTGCTACTCCTAAAACTTCCCCTGTATCCGTATCTATTCCTGATGGTAAATCAATGCTTATTAAAGGTTTTTGCCAACTATTAACTCTTAAAATATTATCATATAAAAAATTATCAATAACCCGATTTAAACCGAAACCAAATAAACAATCAATAATTAAATTACAAAACTTTAACTCATCAATATTATTAACAAAATTAAGATTTAAAAACTTAGCATATTGTAAATGTTGAGCGGTTAAATCTTTAGATTTTTCAGCAAAAGGTGTATATACTTTTATTTGATAACCTTTGAAAAATAATTCCCTAGCAATAACTAAACCATCACCTCCATTATGACCACTTCCGATGATAATTCCTACCGTTAAATATTGATTTAAAGGATAATCTTGATTAATTTTTTGACTACATAAAAGTGCCGCTTTTTCCATTAAACTAGCCACAGGCATTCCTTGAGTAAACATTTGCTTTTCAATATCTTGCATCTGTTTTGTTGTAACAATCACGGTGTTTTGAATTTCGTCAATATTATTCATGATTACGTTTTAATCCTTGCAGTATATTATTGTTTTTTGTTAAGAAAACCAACAAATTAACCTTTTATGTTCTCTGTATCTTAAAATATTTATGATATAGCAGTTCTAAATCACTGTTAAATAATGATTCATCAACTTAAAATACATTTAAGTCAGATAGTGAAGGGGAAGAAATGATTAGTTCAGGAGTACTAAGAGAGAAACTACAATCCCTCCAAGGAAAAAAGTTTACAGGCAGAATAGATATAAAAAAGCCAAACGGAGAAGAATGGCGTTTATATTTCTGTCTCAGTCGTTTAATTTGGGCCGATGGAGGTTATCATCCTTATAGAGCATGGGAAAGATTATTAGCTAAATATTGTTCTAATTTAGATCCTCATCTGATTGATATTAACAAAGCTAAAGAATTTGAGTGTTGGAATTATTATTTAATTGTCTCTTTATTACAAAGATTTTTAATTACAAAAGAACAGGCTTTATTATTAGTAAATGAAAGAATTAAACAGATATTATTTGACATTTATCAAGGAGAAAATCAACAAAAATTAACCTATGATTTAGTTAATGTTGAAGATAATTTTCCTGAAGAATCAGGATTAAAAAACTCTATTACACTATTAAAAATAGAAACAGTATTAGAAGAAGTTGAATGTCAATGGCAACAGTGGGAAAATTTAGGTTTAACTTCTTGGAATCCTAACTTTGCACCTATCATTAAAAATCCTGTACTTTTACAACAAAAATTTAGAGGAAAAGAAAATACCTACCGAAAATTAATCTCTTTATTAAATGGTAAATATCCATTAATAGAGTTAGCTGATACCCTTAATTTAACAGTTTTAAAAATTACTGTATGGTTAAAACCTTATTTTCAACAAGGATTAATTGCTTTAATAGAAATCAAAGATAAACCTTTAGATATAACTTTAATTGGGGTTACTAATCAAAACTATAAACTCACAAAAACCACTCATCAACAACTAATTATTTGTGTAGATGATAGTTTACAAATTTGTCAAATCATGCAACATATTGTCTGTGAAGCTGGTTATCAATATATAGGCATACAAGATCCCCTTAAAGCATTACCACAAATTCTGAAAAAAAAACCAGATTTAATTTTTTTAGATTTAGTCATGCCTATTGTTAACGGTTATGAAATTTGTTCTCAAATTCGACGAGTTTCAGGCTTTAAAGATACTCCCATAATTATTTTGACCAGTAATGATGGTATGATAGATCGAGTAAGAAGTAAAATTGTCGGTGCTAGTGGTTTTTTAGGTAAACCAATAGATCAAGAAAAAGTTTTAGCTAAAATTAAGTCAAGTTTACGCTCCAATAAATCTCTCAAATCTCATAATTCATCTGTTTTTGAACTCAGTAGTGACACTAATACTTAATATGATCATATTTATCCTCTCAAGGTAAATAAGATTGCTATAGTCAGTTAACTATGGTTAAAATAGTAAAATTGTCCGATAATCAAATTATTATTTAAAGTTTATGGCAGTACCTAAAAAGAAAACATCAAAATCAAAAAGAGATCAACGTAAAGCTCATTGGATTAAAAAAGCTGAATTACAAGCTCAAAAAGCCCTATCTTTAGGTAAATCAGTCTTAACTGGTAAATCTAATAGCTTTGTTTATCCTGTTAAAGAGGAAGACGAGGAGTAATTGATACTTAACAGTTGACAGCAAAAAATGTTGTTAATTGTTAAACTCCTGTTAAAGCAGTGGAAATTGTCCAAATATCTATCAACCATAGAAAAAAAGTAAATACCAACAAAAAAAGATACATCCAAGGTTGTGCTAAAGGTTTAATGTTTGTTGTATCAATGTTAGTTTTCTCTTGGACTTTTTTCACCATCAAGTTAAATCCAGAGATTCTCATGGGTAATAAATAGGCTTTATCTTTGGTTTTAGTTACAAAATAATATACTAATCCTCCTTGACCTGTAGTACGCATTCTTAAGCTGTCAATTTCTGTCCATTTCAAACTCCATTCTTTGCGCCACAACCATGATACCCATTGAGGATAAGAAACTTTAATTCCCTCTTCATTAACCGTTACTCTTTCACTCAAAATCCCCACAATAGCCATCGCCCCTATAAATAAAAATAGGAAAAAAACCTCCATAGGAATATTTACTGAAGCAAATTTAGCAAGAAAAGGAAGAGGTATCGTTAATGCAAAATAAAGATTAAGAAGAGTAATTTTAATCAGAGGAGAAATAGGAAAAATAGACTCAGAAATCGAAGGATTATTCATATAATATGACTCATAGGTAAAATAAAAGAATTATTTGTATAATAAAAAACTTTTTTTAGCATTTGATGACATCACAAATTGTACAATTAAATAGATTAAAAAAAATGAGAATATCCCATGAAAATAGCTATTTTATCTCAAGATAGTAGCCTTTATTCCACTACAAGATTAAAAGAAGCTGGAGAAAAACGAGGACATCAAATGAAGGTAGTAAACTATCTTAGATGCTATATGAATATAACTTCCCATAAACCAACCGTAGTGTATGGGGGAAAAACCTTAGAAAACTTTGACGCTATAATACCTCGCATTGGTGCTTCAAAAACTTTTTATGGTTTAGCAGTAGTCCGACAGTTTGAAGTCATGGGAGTGTTTAGTGCCAATGAATCTCAAGCCATTTCTCGCTCTCGGGATAAATTGCGTTGTGTACAAATTTTAGCTAAAGAAGGTATAGGATTACCCGTGACAGGTTTTGCCCATGATACAGAGGATATAGACGGTTTAATTGAAACCGTAGGAGGAGCACCTTTGGTGATTAAATTATTAGAAGGCACTCAGGGGATAGGTGTAGTTTTAGCAGAAACCTATCAAGCCGCAAAATCTGTAATTCAAGCATTTAAAGGACTAAATGCCAATATTTTAGTACAAGAATTCATCAAAGAAGCAGGAGGAGCTGATATTCGTTGTTTTGTTGTAGGTAACAAAGTTGTAGCCGCTATGAAAAGACAAGGGCCAGAAGGTGATTTCCGCTCTAATCTTCATCGAGGTGGTATCGCAGAGAAAATTAAGTTAACCCCTGAAGAGAGGAGTACAGCTATTCGCTCCGCTAAGGCTATGGGGTTGAGGGTAGCAGGAGTTGATTTATTGCGCTCAAATCATGGCCCTGTAGTCATGGAGGTTAATTCTTCCCCCGGATTAGAAGGCATCGAAAAAGCTAGTCAAGTGGATGTTGCCGATAAAATTATTGATTTTCTGGAAAAAAATGTAGAATTAGGAAATAGTAATCGAGATCGTATTCAATTTTAATTACTGATATTACGCAAAAGAGAATTAATTGTTGATTTGAGGTGGCAGTTGTCGGGTTTTAGGTTTTAAATAATAAGTTTAGGGTGAAACCAATTCACCCCTACCTTGAATAATTAGGAATTAGGAATTAGGAATTAGGAATTAGGAATTAGGAATTAATCACTCCTATCTCATTACTCCTATTCCACTAAAAATGTTATGATTCACTGAGGTGTAATTAACTTCGCCAGTCACTGCCAGAGTTTTCGCCACCAAGGAGTATTTTCCGTTTGAGTTTCTAAAAAATTAATTCTCTTTTCAATGTCAATTAATTTCCAATTTGTTAAATTAGCTAAAGTTTGCGCTTCTTTTTGCTGTCTTTGTCTTACCTGTTGGGGATAATTTTTTCCTGCATCGCAACTAATCTTCCCCCGAAAAGGACGACGAATAACGTAACGCCCTTGAAATAATTGTTGATTAGCTGTATTTTGAAACTTCAAATCTTCAGGGAAATGAGCTTTATCATATCTGATATGTAATCTAGTTATAAATAAGTTATTATCATAGGGTGAATTTTGCCAAAAAACTCCTGCTTGTCTTAATTCATCAGGGTTTAAAGGTTCAGCAGAACAAGGATCACAGTTTGCCATATTCCAAGCATATTCTAAAAATGCCACTTTACGCCCTTCTTTTTCATGACTACGACTAAACATAGATTTATAAAAACCACTAAATTCTTGTTGCACAAATTCGGGTATATCCACATCAGAAGGCACTTTCACGGTACGATAATTAGTTAATTCCGTTTCACCTTTAGAAGAAAGTAGATAAACTATCAAATCTTGCTCTTTTTGGCTGTTTACCATGCCTAAACGTATGGGTAACATGAACTTGGGCGATTCATAGGCTATCATTAACGGGCGCAAAGACTGAAAATCTGATTTTGCTAACTCTGTTAAATTTACTTTCGCTACAAAAAACTTCATCTGTTGTTTTATATATGGCTGTAACAATTCACTAGCTCCTTTAGGAATGTTATAACCTTCTCGAATCAACCATTTTTCTAAACCGTTAGATTCTTTCGCACTTAAAATTAAGATGTCATATT
Source organism: Cyanobacteria bacterium CG_2015-22_32_23 (assembly GCA_009993045.1). GTDB lineage: Bacteria > Cyanobacteriota > Cyanobacteriia > Cyanobacteriales > Cyanobacteriaceae > Geminocystis. The sequence goes on along the minus strand of JAACUG010000026.1, from coordinate 9,160 downwards.
CCCCCACCGTAAATTTACTCTCCACCGTGACACCAAAAGACTGATTTTTTTCTTGTATTCTTCCTTGTGACATTTCATTACTTCGGGCAGCACTGGGTAGGGCATCCATGTAACCAATTGGCTGACAAGGATCACTATCAAAATATTCTACTAATCTTGGCGCACTAAATGCGTCTAATCTTTCCAAAATTTTCGGATTGCCAACGTTTACCTGATCTTCTTTAATTGGTACTGGTACTGGTACAATTAAGGCAAAATCTTTGACATTTCCTTGATAATCATTCGCCATGGTTAAAACAGTTTTTTCTCCATTTCTGGCTAAAATTACTTGGGAGGCTTGGTTATATAATTTACTATCTGCTTTCGCTACATAAAAGCCACAAAATGCTAAGGCTGACGGTTGAAAACAAAATAAAAATGTTAGAAAACAAGCAATTATTATTAGATATTTTTTCATGATTTTTTAGGTTATTAATAACTCTTTTAGGAGTGAAGAAATTAAGGAAAACTGCTCAATCAAACTAGGACATTACATTAATTTTTTGCCAACGAAAACGATTTTCTTTCCAGATTAAATCTAGTAAAATTGTTAAGGGTGACATCATAAATAAAGCTAGAAATATTCCACTATTTATATAAAAAACTTCCTTTAAAATAAAGCTCAAAAAAGCTATGGCGATCGCCCACAGAATGCGACTATTTTTAGCATTAGGAATAGAACGAGGATCGGTTAACATAAAGAAGGTAAAAACTAATAAACTTCCACTGGTTAATTGATGGGTTAAAACCTCAAAATTCCAACCTAAATAATAGTTATAAATTCCTTCTAAAGCAATAAAAACACTAAGAAAAATAGCACTGGTTTCCCATCTTCCCACCTTATTTAATACCATCGCACCTGCACAAATAAATAAGAGTAAATACCACCAATCACTGCCCCATTGCCCAGGAGATACCCATGCTGATTTAGTTAAAAATATTGTAATTATAATACCAAAATTAGCAGGATTAAAAAAGTGTTTTTGATGATAGTTAAAAATGAATTTAGAACTGATGGCTAAAAACCCAGCTAACATTAAAATATTAGAACTATTTGCTCTTAATAATAAACTCAAACCTAACCCCGTAATTAAAGCACTTTTTACCCCAGAAAAATCTAATAAATTGTTTAGATAAAACCCTTGCTTTTTTGGGATATTTATGTTAATAAATTCTGAGTTAAATTTAAGAAAAGAACTTAAAATAATTTGAGTCACTAAACAAGTGATAATAATCAGCAAAATGCTATTAATTTGTAAAGTCCAATCTCGTAAACAAATACCTAAAACTAGAAATAAACCCAGACAGATAATTTGATAATCCCGTGCATCCTTAAATAAATTCATCATAATTACCTTATTGGTTGAGTTAAAGAATAAAATTTAATCATCAAAATCATTACGATTTAGTTAGGTTATATTGTCCGTAACCCAAGGAATTTTTACTACAAAAAAAGACTATTGATTTTTTAATGATGTTCCATAAATTAGGTTTGAGATTTTTTACTGTAACAATTCTTTACGTTTTCTAAGGTTAGATGCCGTTGTCGATTATGCTAATGATTGTAGAAAAAACATTTAAAATAATTTTAAGATACGGAGGTCTTAACGTTGGCTATTCCTCTTTTAAATTACGCACCTAACTCTCAAAATACCCGTGTAGCTGGTTATGAAGTAGGTGGCGATGAACAACCAAGAATCTATAATGCTGAATGTCTTTATAGTGCATCTGATATGGATGTATTAATTGAAGCAGCTTATCGTCAAATCTTTTTCCATGCTTTTAAATCTGATCGTGAACCAGCTTTAGAATCACAATTACGCAACAAACAAATTACTGTGCGTGATTTCATTCGTGGCTTATTATTATCAGAAACTTTTAGAAATAGTTTTTACGAAAAAAATAGTAACTATCGTTTTGTAGAACATTGTATTCAAAAAGTGTTGGGTCGTGTGCCTTACAGCGAAAAAGAAAAAATTGCTTGGTCTATCGTTGTAGTAAACAAAGGTATCAAAGGCTTCGTTGATGAGTTATTAAACTCCGATGAATACTTAGAAAACTTTGGTTATGACATCGTACCTTATCAACGCCGTCGTAATTTACCTTCTCGTGAACTAGGAGAAAGACCATTTAATATTACTTCTCCTCGTTATGATGCTTATCATCGTGGCATTCTTGGTTTCCCTCAAATTATTTGGCAAAATCAAGTTCGTCGCTTTATACCTCAAGACAAACAAGCCAAAGCTGGAGATCCTTCTCTCTATCTAAATATGGCTCGTAGCATTAATGCTAAACCTGCGGCTACACCTCGTGTATCTACTGGAAACATCGGTTTAGATAAAGTTCCCTACCGTAAATAATTAACCATCATACAAAGTTGATAAATTTAAACCCCTTCTCTTTTTTTATTAGAGGGGGTTTTTTTGAAAATCCGTAATTTACTTTTCTGTAAAAGGCAGTGAGGAATGATGCAGAATAATCCTCAATTTACCATTATCATCTTTGAAAAATTGCCAAGTTTTGTCCACGGTGGTGATATTCCCATCTTTATCCGTAAGAATCACATTCCCCATAGTTGTAGCGGTGTTACCCGCAATGAAAATACCTGCGTTTTTAATCTCCACTTTACGCCAACCTTTCAACGCAAAACCATCGTCATGGGGAAATGCTGGATCATTACCGACAAAATAAGCTAAAGCCCCTTCACGAGTAGTACGAAAAGTTTGAGGACGAACCGTAAGGGTAGGGTTAAAAAGTACAATACCAAATTGATAGCCATAGGCTTCGTCAATTACTTTTCCTGCTAAGGCTTTAGCCCCTTCGATACCGTTATTTTCATAGGTTGTAGCAATAGCTATTAATGCTTCACCCCAAGCCTTTTGAGCTGCTAATACTTCACTTTCAGTAATCGCTCTATTGACAATGGGGGTTTTGACATCATTTATTATATTTACGGGTGTCTGAGCAAAAATAATTCGAGGAATAGATACAAATGTTACTGTAGCAAATAATACTGAAATACTTGTTCTTAAAAGTTTCATCGGTAGTAATTTTTTTTTACTTGTTGGTCTTTTTACAAATTGTAATTGCTAATTGCTAATGGCTAATTTCTAATTATTTTTCCAGATTTGTTCTAAAATTTTGTCCGTAGGTATATCTGCAATTTGATCACTTAAAGATTGAATACCAATATAGCGATCGCTATTAGGGGGTAATAACTTTTTAGCTTTAGTTGGTCCAAAAAGAGCGATAGTATAAGTACCCACAGCAACAGCTAACTGCATAGGCGCGCTATCAGTACATAACATCAGATTTGCACCAGCAATAATTCCTGCTAACTTTCCAATATCAGGGGGGCTAACCACTTTTACGGTAGGACACAAATTCAATACTTCCGTAGTCCATTTAAGATCGTCAGGACCACATAATAAAACTACGGGTAAATTAGGCTGTTTTTTTTGTATATCTTCAATAATTCTTTGCCATTGAGGTACAGGATAAATTTTATAAATACCTTGACTAGCAGTTAAAGGACTAGCACCACCATGAATTAAAATATAACCAGTATTTTTTATGTTAAGGCGTTTTTGTTCTGATTCTGCCCAATCAATATCTTCTTTAGGTACATTTATACTTAACTCAGGAGCAGAAGAATGAATATTTAAGGCTTTAAGCAAGTCATGATACATAGAAACAGTATATTGTTCGGTTTTTTGCTCCACCACATTGCTCAAAAACCATGAATTTTTGGTTTTATAACCGATACGAGTAGGAATACCATCAAGCCATAATAAAAAGGATACTATCCAATTTTTTTCCCCCGTGATAACTAATTCATATTCTCTATCTCTAATAATGCCTAATAAGTTTAAATAGTCTGCTAAACCGTTATTATCTTGAAAATCAAACATTAACACTTCATTAACAAACTTACATACTCGATAAGTGTTTTTTGACCGTGGTTCAACAATAACATCAATAATCGCCTCTGGATATTCTTCTTTCAAAGTTTTGAGAGTAGGGAAAAAAAGAATTTGATCACTAATGCCGCCTGGAATAAGAGTTAAAATGCGCATGGTAATAACTTTATTAATTAAATTACTTATATTCAGCTTAATTTTAAAGGATCAATTGTTTATCACAACGTTTTTGTAAAGTTTGTTTAGAGAATATTTAAAGCAGACAACACTTTACCAAAGTTTTTTTTTATGGGTTTCAGGTTTCAGGTTTCAGGTTTCAGGTTTCAGGTTTCAGGTTTCAGGTTTCAGGTTTCGGGTTTCAGGTTTCAGGTTTTAAATAATGACTTTATAAATTATTCAACTTCTTCCCCGTTTTCTCTCTCCTCTCTCCTCTCTCCTTTCTCCTCTCTCCTCTCTCCTATCTCCTCTCTCCTTTCTCCTAATTCCTTGATTTGATTGATTTTATGGAGGAATTTAAAGCATCATAACGAATACCAGCACGGTGAGTCACCATTACTCCTAATGCTTCTAAATAGGATTTTACTCGAATAACCTTCATTCCTAATAATTCAGGAGGAATATTCAATACTGTTTTATTATCTTCCACGGCGATAATCTGGGTATTTAAACCACTAAAACTCAACATCCCACTACCACCACCAGCAGAGGCAGGTATAACTAAAGTATCTATATCTTTCGCCCAAAGAGTATGATAATTTTGATTAAGGGTGAATTGAGGTGCTTTATTTAAACCCACCAACACGCAGGGTAAAAATGTATATCCTAATTCTTCCGCCGCAGATCGAGGTGATACACTAACATCTAACGGTAAAGGAGATAATGCTGGAGCGTGGGCGCATGGTATTTGAAACTCTCTTACTAACAGATGAGATATGACTGCTTCTGCACCCCCAAGGGCATCTACACCACTACCATGACGATAATCTTCTAAGGCTTGACTATCACTATCATCAGGAAATCTGGTAACTACCGCTAAAGCATTAATTCCGTTACTAATTAATTTTTCTCCAGCGCGTAATAAACTCTCAGGATTGCCAATTGTACCCCAACTCGTTCCACTTTCTGCCATTCTTAGCTCAACATTTAAAGGTTCGTCAGTGATAATATATTCTTGAACATTTATCCCTAAAGTTGTCCTCACTGCGTCAGTTGCTTGTAAATGTCTGTATATTAATTCCGTTTCAATACTTTTGTCTAAAATTAACCCGATTTTATTTTGAGTTACCGATTCTAAACCCCATTCTCCCCCCGCAAATTTATCTAAAGCATAACCCTCAACATAATCAATATTTGGACATTGCCAATATAAACTTGCACCATTCATGACGTTAGGATGAGTTATAAGGCGATCGCAAATTTGAGCCATAGCCTTAGCCACAGGTAAAGCATCCCCAGCATAACCACCAATAGATGCACCAATACCAGTGGGAATAATTAAAACAGCAGAATAAGGTTTTTGTGTCATGAAAAAATGTATCAAAATAAATTGTTAATTGTGAATTATTAATTACTAATTATTTAGTAACAATTGCTTCTACTTTAACTTTCTGTTTACTTTCATCAACATCAGTAATTGCCCAACGTAAAGGTTTACCGTAGGGAGTTAATTTTTCTTCAATTTCTTGTTTTAATTTAAGAGGATTTTCTTGTAAGTCAATTTCGGCAGTGATGAAATGAGTAGTCATAATAGTATTTTTTTTATGTTAATGATTTTAAAGTCTATTTTACTGCAATTAATTCAGTCCAGATTAATTTATTCTTAGGTTATGGATGTGGAGTTATAGCTACAATGGTAATATTTTTTTTCTCAGGTCCATAAAAGCAAAAAATTCGATACGCACTAGGAGTTTTATTTTGTACATAGGCTTCAAATATTTCCTCATTATTAAAACCAGATAACCCACTAAATTTATGAGTATTTAGGCTTTGATTTCTAGGATTAATGGATAAAATTCCTAAAGTTTTAACTACTTTTTTGTGCTTTTTTGGATCGGTTTTTTCTAATAAAAATAATGTCTCTTTAGCTTTAGGTAAAAACAACAATTGAAAACTCACCCTTGTTAATCCTCAATCTCAATATTCGCATATTGGGTGAAATCTCCTAAATATTCGCCTTTTTCTTGTTTTGCCTGTTCTAATCCTGTTAAAACTAAGTCTAATGCTTCTTTATTATCCCATAACCATTTTTCACCCTCTGGAATATTTTTCGGGATAGGTATTTCTTTTACTGAGATCTTGCATCAGATCAAAAATACTTAATAAACAAAAGTCAAAAAATCAATTTTAGTATAGTTTGAGTCAATTTTAATCCCTTTGTCCTTTGCCCCTTGCCCTTTGCCCTAGCATCACCAGTTAATTTTTAACGAGGTGCAAGATCTGAGTTTTAACTCCTTTGATTTTGCTATTGTCATAATGTTACTCACTCTATTTCTTGCTTTTATATTTTTATCATATCCGTTTACTTAAAACACCTTACTTATTTAAGATATTTTTTTCAACAAAATTCGTATAAACATTTCCTGCCAAAAATTCAGGATTTTCTAAAATTTTACGGTGAAAATTAATAGTTGTGGGTACTCCCGTTATAGCACATTCTCTTAACGCTCGTTTCATGCGTTTTATCGCAGTATCTCTATCTTTAGCCCAAACGATCAATTTTCCGATGAGAGAATCATAATAGGGCGGAATAACGTAATCTGGATAAACAAATGAATCCATCCTCACCCCTGGCCCTCCTGGCGGTAAATAAGCGATAATTTTACCCGGACTCGGACGAAAATCATGATCAGGATCTTCTGCATTGATTCTACACTCAATGGCATGACCTCGAATTTCTATATCCTGTTGACGGAAAGATAATTTCTCCCCTTGGGCGATGGCAATTTGTTCTCGAATTAAATCTAAACCTGTAATCATTTCTGTGACAGGATGTTCTACTTGAATACGAGTATTCATCTCCATGAAATAATAATTACCGTATTTATCCAATAAAAATTCTACCGTACCAGCACCCACATAATTAATCGATTTTGCGGCTTTTACGGCTGCTTGTCCCATTTTTTGGCGAATTTTAGGATTCAAAGCAGGAGAAGGAGCTTCTTCTAATAATTTCTGATGTCTTCTTTGAATAGAACAATCACGCTCTCCTAAATGAACCACATTACCATAACTATCCGCTAAAATTTGAAACTCAATATGACGAGGTAATTCAATAAATTTCTCAATGTAAACTCCAGCATTGCCAAAAGCCGCCTCTGCTTCTCCTTGAGCTGCCGCTAATAATCGACTTAAATCGCATTCTTCTTTGACAAAACGCATCCCTCTACCACCACCTCCTGCAGTAGCTTTAATCATTACAGGATAGCCTATTGCCGACGCTATTCTAGCAGCTTCTTGCTCATCATTAATTAAACCCTTACTACCGGGTACTGTTGGTACTCCAGCATTTTCCATGGTTTTTTTAGCTGTAGATTTATCCCCCATGGCAATCATAGCTTCAGGACTAGGCCCGATAAACTTAATTTGATGATCTGCACAAATCTGTGCAAAACGGGCATTTTCTGCTAAAAATCCATAACCGGGGTGAATCGCATCCGCACCTCTAGTTAAAGCAGCAGAGATAATATTAGGTATATTTAAGTAACTTTTATTGCTCGGAGGAGCTCCGATACAGACACTTTCATCAGCTAACTTTACATGAAGGGCATTGCGATCAATCGTTGAATGAACAGCAACTGTAGGGATACCCATTTCTTCACAACTATGAATGATCCGCAGAGCGATTTCTCCTCGATTAGCAATTAAAATTTTGGCAAACGGCATTTTTAAACATTAAATCTAATATCTTCTGTATCATATTTTGTTTTTGCACTCGTGGCAATTATTCTCTCATTGTCCATAAAAAAAATTTGCCATCTTTTAAGATTTTCGTTGAAGATTATTTTTAAACCATGTTTGTAACAACTCTCGACAAGGTGACTCTTGAATACCTGCAAATACTTGTAAATGATGATTAGAAGCGAAACTATCAGGAAGATTCATTACCGTACGAATTGCCCCTGTTTTAAAGTCATCTACCCCATAAACTAAAGTTTTGAGCCGAGAGTTAATTATTGCTCCAGCACACATCATACAAGGTTCGAGAGTAACATATAATGTACAGTGATTTAAACGCCAACTACCTAAATTTTTACAAGCCTGACGAATCGCAATAATTTCAGCATGAGCAGTACAATCTTGATCTGTTTCTTTACAATTATGAGCAGAAGCCATTAAATTATTATTATCATCTACAATTACAACACCTACAGGAATTTCTCCCTGATTTCCCCCCTTTTGCCCCATAATTAAAGCCTGATTCATCCAATATTGATGACGTTGCAATTCCATAAACTTAGCTTAACTGCTAATGCGATTAATTAAAATTAAAGAAGTTACTATCCCAGCAAAATGAGCCCCGATGGTGTTCGTATTTGCCTGAATAATTAATAAATCCAGAGAATTAACAAATTGTTGAGGATTTGAGCCGATAAACTGAGGTGATAAAGTTAACAGTTTCGCTAAAGATAAACCAACTAAAGTTTCTGCACCGATAATAGCAAAAAGCATTCCTACCAAATTAAAAATTAATCCAAATTTAATTAATCCAATAGTTTCCGACTTTTTCGGGCGCATGGAGGGATCTTTATTTTCGATTTTTTTGCCAATTTTGTTGTAACGAAAAGATGTATATATAGCTACAATTAAAAGAACAATACTAATAAAAGCTGAAAAAATACCAAATTGAACATTTTGTACATTTTGTTCTGTTTTAAATAAAGCAGGAGTAGCAAATAATAACGTAACCGTAGAAATAATACCTAAAATTAATTGTAACCAAAAACTCCAAAACCCCCAGCGTTGCAAATTTTTAGATACTTTTTGTACCGATGGCGGTAAGGATTGAGCAAGTTCGGAATCTCTAGTCATAATGTCAGTTAATAATTGATTGCTAATTGATTTGACACTCCACTGCCGTTGATGTTAGTGGATTCTTGCGTGAACTACTCACACTGAATCGAAGATTACAGTATTAGCTTCTAACTTCACAGGCTCATGCCCCAAAACCGACTTACGTCCGCCTTTTGGTCTTACAGTGCCTC
>JAACUG010000123.1 GCA_009993045.1 Cyanobacteria bacterium CG_2015-22_32_23 | reverse complement strand
AAGTAAGAGGATTTCCTTCTTCATCTTTAATAGCAGTTAATAACTTATTTTTAATATCATCTTGTTTAACTTGTTTGTTAAAATTAACCGTAAATATTTGTTGTCCAATATTCGCTAAAATATTATTAACTTCTGTGCGAGTAATAGATTTTTCTATTTGATATTGACTAGCTGAATACATCTCTAAAACTAAATCTTTATCTATATTTGATTCTACTCCTTTATCACTAACAACTTTAATGGTTTTAGGGTTAACTTTAACTACTTGATAATATTGAATTTCTGCTAAATGCTCACCTACTTCAATGTTCTCAACATTGAGATTTCCTTTTAGTGTAATTGCAGGTTTGATAATGGGTTTTTGAGATACATTTTGTTCTGTCATGGTTTAATTCTTCTGTAAATTTTATGTTTTTTATTTCTATTTATTTATCCAGTGGATTTCGTAAATTTATGCAGCGGTAAGAAAAATATTTTTAAAATATTTATAACCTATGAATATAGCAAATTATATTAATTTTATCATAGGTTTTTACTTTAGCAATTAACATATCGAGTAGAAGAAGCCATACCTCTAGGAAAATAATGGGCGACATTCATTCCTATATAATTTTGTTTATCTTCTGCTATTTCTCCTTCAAAACAATATCTTTCATTCCCATTGGTGATAACTCCTGAAAAATCCCAAGAGTGAATACGATAAACTTGTTTGATAATTCCCCTGTAAACGGCAAAGGCATAATCTGCATTTTCTCGACGCTCTCTTAATACCCAATTTCCTCTTGTAATGTTATAAAGTTCTTCAGAAGATAAATCGGGAGAATAAGTTCTATTAATACGAAATAAAATTGCTGATTCGCTAATATTTAGACAATCTGAAGAAGAAGGTAAATTTTGCATATTTTGATGATTATTTTCTTGTTGATTAAACTGATTATTAGGTGGATTTATTCCTGCTCGATAATAAGCCCATCTTTCGTTATAACCAAGAGCTTGAGCGATAATTTTTAATTTTTCTAAATCTAGTCTAAATTCATTTCTAATTTGATAATAAACCCAAGATTTTTGATGATTTCTAAGTTGTTGTTCTGTTAATAATAGAGCTAATTCTTCTTCAAAATTTAAAGGATTAGTATTAATTGTTTCTTGAGAATTTACTACTGTTAATTCATTTTTATCTAATGTAGATAAATTATATATATCTTCTAATTTTTGATGAACTTGAGTGAGAAAAATAATGTCCATTGCCGCATATTTTACCTGTTTTTCTGTTAAAGGACGAATTGCCCAATCGCTTCCTTGTTCATTTTCTTCTATGGTAAAACCACACAAATAACTCGCCAAAGTTTTTAATTGTCTGTTAGGTGTTCCTAATACTTCTAAGGATAGTTTTCGAGATAAATTATAGGTACAAAAAATATTATTTACTCTATCTTTACCACCTAAAAATCTTAAATCATAAGGAGCATTATGAAAAACTTTTTGGATATTTTCATTAACCATTATTGTTTGAATAAAGTATTCTATTAAATGGTTTTTATCTAATAAATCTAAGAGATAAACTGATTCTCCTGTCAAATCATTTGGGTTTGCAGTTATTTGTAATAGGGATAATCTTTTAGTGGGTTTATCCCAGTCGGCTGTTTCAGTATCAAGCCAAAGAGTAGAATATTTACTAAATTGATCAATGGTTTGTTTGATTATTTTTTCATCTTCTAAATATTGATATTTTATTACATTTTCTTTGATTTCTAAATCTCTTTCTTTTTCTTCTATAATTTCTAGGCAAGGAGATGAAATTTCTATTGTTTTTGATTCTGGTAAAGTAGTCAGTTTTTCATTATCTTGCTCTAATTTTTTAGAGGCTAATTGGGTATATATTCCTGTCGAAATTCCTGTAATGATCCCGATTATTTTTAAAGAATTAGACTTGATAAAAAAGCCCATAAGAAGAATTAATAAGCTACTACCAATGCCGATAATATTAATAGTGGTTTGGGAGTTCGTTGTATTTTTGGTCATGATTATGATTAATAATTTAGTTTGCTTTTGTCTTGTCTATATATTTATCCAGTTGGTTTAATGATTTTATGCAATGAAAGTAAAAATAAATCCCCCTTAATCAGAGGGAATTTAGATTGAAGGCAATATTACCTAGAATATCCAAGGAATTGTCTCAATATCTTTCAATAAAGTATCGAAGTCTGCGATTGTGATGTCAGTTGTGTTTAAAAGTTCAATTATGGCTTCAAAGGATGTTTGTTCTTTTGTTTCAAGGGGTAAAACAGAAACAGAACTATATCTGATAATAGGTAAATCCGCACATTCTTTGTAAATTTTGAAATATTTTTTCAGAAGGAAATAAATAAACATTAATGTTGCTTTTTTTTGTTCCCTTTCTTGAAAAGTATCATCATCCTTCATGTTAGTAATACCCATATAAAATGTCTCATGGGGTTGAATAACAATGACTAATTTATTATCTTTTTCAGCTATTCCCAATAAATCATAATTGCAACCATTCCAAAAAATTTTATCGAATGCAGTTATTTGCACTGGAATTGAAGAATAAAATTGGGGAAAAGTCTTCGGATTTTTCGTGATTAAACCAAATTCATTGAAAATGACGAAACTAGAAAAACTCAAACTGCCAATAGGGTTTCTGACGAATATTTCAAAGTCTGAGCCAAAATAAAAAGGCGGTTTATAATCTTGATAACATTCTTCCATCGCATCGACAATCAGTATTTCTTTATCCTCATATTGATCAAATACACAAGCATCCATAATGGCTGTATCACGATTATAAATTTTTAAAGATGTAAATACTGAACAAAAATAGGGAATTACTTGTTGTTGTTCACATAATACAGTAAATTTTTTAATGAGGTTAGTTGCTGCTTTTCTGGGATTAATGTTTTCAGGAAAAAAGTGGCTAAATAATTCATAGCATTGCTCTTCATTTGTTAATAGTTTACCCGTATTTACGAATCTCTCTAGATCTACAATCCAATAGTCGTTTAGGTCATCTTCTTTTTGTTTCTTTAACAAAACAGCACCTTCGAGAGCTTCTTGATAATAGGTATTATCTGGTTCTAGTTCGATAGCTTTAGTATAATCAGACATTGCTTTTTCATGTTCTTCTAATTCACTATAAGCGCAACCACGATCATAGTAAAAATAACCAAGATAAGGGTATATTTCAATGGCTTTATTATAGTCAGCGATCGCCTTTTGATATTCCCCTAAATTCTGATAAGCATTACCACGACTATGATAGGTAAAACCAAAAATGGGATATAGTTTTATGCTTTGAGTAAAATCAGCGATGGCTTTTTCGTATTCTCCTAGCTCATTATAGTCAATACCACGACTATAGTAAGTAAAACTAAAACTGGGATCTAATTTAATAGCTTTATTATAATCGATAATCGCCGTTTCATATTCCTGTAAGTTACTATAGACAATGCCACGAAGATAATAACCGTTGGCTTCGTTTGGTTTTAATTCAATAATCTTGTTATAATTTGCGATCGCCTTTTCATACTCTCCTAAATTCTTATAAAATTCACCAAGATTCTTGTAAGCATCAGTATAATTAGGGTCTAGTTCAATGGCTTTAGTATAATCCGAGATTGCTTTTTCATCTTCTTCTAATTCACTATAAACCCAAGCACGATCACAGTAAATATTGGCATTATTAGGATCTAACTCAATAGCTCGATTATAAAGTATGATGGCATCCTCATAATTTTCAGATTCCGTTAATTGTTCTGCCTGAGAGATTATGGCTTCTAACTTTTTGGTGATAGGAGAATTATTATTTTTAGTCATGGAATGATTTACTCATTAATTTTTTGTGTCTATATATATATCAAGTCGATTTAGTCAAATTATGCAGTAGCAAGAGAAAAATATTTTTGTCTTAACAATCAATTTCAAATATAATATAACATTATTTAATATATAATAAATACAAGAATAAAACTGAATACAAATCATGTCCTATAATCTGAGTAAATCAACCTTAGAGAAAGAATTAGAAGCCATTTGCATTCCCCGTCATCCCATCTGGAATAATTGGGGTTATCAACAAGTACAGGAATATATAGAGGAAAAATTAAGCTGTTGCGGAAAAGTTGAAAAACATATTTTCCCTAGCATCCAAAGGGATTTTAATTCCTGAACGTACCGCTAATGGTCATCGTAGATATGACTTAAATCAATTATTAGGTATCAAAAAAGAGCTATCTTTTACCATCGGTT
>JAACUG010000025.1 GCA_009993045.1 Cyanobacteria bacterium CG_2015-22_32_23 | reverse complement strand
TTCGGACAGGCAGGATAACCGAAACTATAACGAGAGCCTTGATAGTGTTGCTGTAACATTTCTCGGATGTTGTCTGGTTCAGAATCTCCAAAGCCTAACTCTCGGCGAATCCTTGCATGACACCATTCCGCCATAGCTTCCGCCGTTTGTACCGCCATACCGTGATAATAAAGGTAGTTGGTATATTCATCATTGGCAAACAGTTTTTGCGCGTATTCTGTGGCAACTTCTCCCACTGTGACGGCTTGGAGGGGGAAAACATCAATTATGCCTGAGTCTTTGGAGGCAAAAAAGTCCGCAATACATAACCTTTTGCCAGATTTTTGACGAGGAAATTCAAATTTGGCAATTTCTTCCTTCCCTTCTGGATTTTCAGGGTTATAAATATATAAAGTATTGCCCTGAGATTGACAAGGAAAATAACCATAAATGAGGGTGGGATGTAATAAATTTTCTGCTTTAATTTTGGTTTTCCATTCTTCTAAAAGAGGATAAACTTTTTCTTGTAAAAACTCATTATATTCCTCTCTCGATTGCCCTTGAGGTTTACGAAATTGCCATTGCCCTGCAAACAGTGCTTGTAAGTCGAAATACCAGAAAAGTTCATCTAAATCAAAGTCATTAGGGTATAAAATTTTTGTACCCCAAAATGATGGTGTGGGACGTTGAATATTAGGATCAACTGCTTCACTTCTTCGGGTATCAATTTCCGTTATTTCTTGATTTTTGGACAGGCTTCTAGCCTGTTTTACAACTTCTCCTGATTCGTCAAAATTACGCCCTTTAAAGATACTATTTTCTGACGTAAAATCTCCTAAAAATCCTTCTAAGTTATCCCATTGATTACTTTTTTTGGAGGGCATTAATTTATCCATAAAATGCAAATCAGCAAAGGCATCTTTTCCATAAACTACCTTTCCTTGATAAACATTTTGACAGTCTTCATAGACAAATTTCGGAGTTAATGCCGCCCCCCCTAAGATAACAGGCACGGTAATTCCTTCTTGATTAAATGTCTCTAAATTGTCTTTCATAAAAGCAGTGGATTTTACTAATAAACCACTCATGGCGATACAATCTGCGTTCGATTCACGATAGGCTTTAATGATGTTTTCTACGGGTTGTTTAATGCCTAAATTAATCACTTTATAGCCATTATTAGAAAGAATAATATCCACTAAATTTTTACCAATATCGTGAACATCTCCTTTCACTGTAGCAATTAAAAATGTACCTTTTCCACTACCATCACTATCGGCTTTATCCATAAATGGTTCAAGAAAAGCAACGGCGGCTTTCATAGTTTGAGCAGACTGTAAAACGAAGGGTAATTGCATTTGTCCACTACCGAATAATTCCCCGACAACTTTCATACCATCTAACAAATAAATGTTGATAATATCTAAGGGAGGATACTTTTCTAATGCCAGTTTTAAAGCATCTTCTAAACCGATTCTTTCCCCTTCAATAATATGTTGTTTTAACCTTTCTTCGATGGGTAAATCTGCTACATTTTGCTTAATACTTTTAGTGGTTTTACCCTCAAATAATGTGGTTAATTTTCCTAATGGATCATAAGTGCAAATATCGCCATCAAATTCTCTGTTATCATAGATTAAATCAGTGCAAATTTTAAGCGCTTCTTCGTCAATTTTCGCCAATGGTAATATTTTACTAGCAGATACGATCGAACCGTCCATACCTACTTGCATGGCTTCATGAAGAAATACGGAGTTTAACACCTGTCTCGCCGCAGGATTTAAGCCAAAGGAGATATTCGACACCCCTAACATAAAATGACATTCGGGAAGCATTGCATGGATGCGCTTAATCGACTCAATAGTAGCTTTACCATTTTCCCTGTCTTCCTCAATGCCAGTAGAAACAGGCAAAGCAAGGGTATCAAAAAAGATTTCGTGGGGGGGAATACCATAATTTACCACATCATTATAAGCCCGTTGGGCGATCGCAACTTTTTGATCAGCAGTACGCGCCATACCATCCTCATCAATTGTGCCGATGACGATTCCTGCACCGTATTCCTTAGCCAATGCCAACACCTTGAAAAATCGTTCTTCTCCGTCTTCGTAGTTGGTAGAGTTGAGGATACATTTACCTCCGGCCACCTTCAATCCAGCCTCCATTTTTTGCCACTCGGTGGAGTCTAACATCAAGGGGAGGGTAACGTTATTCACCAGACGGGAAGCTAATTGGTGCATATCTTTCACCCCGTCACGCCCCACATAATCCACGTTAACATCGAGGATGTGCGCTCCTTCCTTCACTTGAGCTTTGGCGAGGGAGATTAAACCATCCCAATCTTCAGCATTGAGTAAATCACGGCATTTTTTCGAGCCACTGGCGTTGAGTCTTTCTCCCACAATCAGGAAAGAGTTATCCTGTTGATAGGTTTGGGTTGTATAAATAGAAGCCGCCGAAGGCTCATAATGATATTGTCTTTCTTTAGGTTTTAATGTACTAGCGATTTCTGCTAAGGCTCGAATATGCTCGTAACGGGTTCCACAACACCCGCCGATAATTTGAACTCCTAAGTCTTCGATAAAGTGCATTAATGCCATGCGTAGCTCGATGGGTGTTAAACGGTAATGAGCTTGTCCGCCAACGTTTTCGGGTAATCCTGCGTTGGGAATACAGGAAACAACGAAAGGAGAGTTTTCGCTCAAATATTTGATGTGGGGTTTCATCAAATCAGGTCCTGTGGCGCAGTTTAGCCCCATAATATCGATAGGATAGCGTTCTAAAATGGCGAGAGCGGCGTTAATTTCTGTACCCACTAACATTGTACCCATGGTTTCCATTGTCACCGATACCATCAGGGGAAGTCTTTCTCCTTTTTCTGCAAATACTTCTTCAATAGCGTTAAGGGCGGCTTTTATTTGTAAGACATCCTGACAGGTTTCTACTAATAATAAGTCAACACCACCATCGTATAACCCTTGTACTTGAGTTACATAGGCATTTTTGAGGGTGTCGTAGTCGATATGTCCTAACGTTGGTAGTTTTGTACCGGGTCCCATACTTCCTGCCACGAAACGGGGTTTTTCGGGAGTTGAATATTCCTCTGCTAATCTTTTGGCAAGTTGGGCTGCAGTTTTGTTGAGATAGTAGGATTGATCGGCGAGGTCATATTCTGCTAAAACTAAGGGAGTACCCCCAAAAGTGTCGGTTTCGATGACATCTGCCCCTGCTTCTAAAAATCCTCGATGCACGGTTTCCACTGCTTCGGGTTTAGTATGGACTAAATACTCGTTACATCCTTCGTATTCTGCACCGCCAAAGTCTTCAGCAGTCAGGTTTTGCACTTGCAGATTCGTACCCATCGCACCATCAAATACTAGCACGGGTCGTGCGCGTAGCGTGCCGTTGGTATCGTTGCTGTGTAGTCTGTCTAAAAATCGGCTTTTCATAGATAATTGAGATTATGAGAATGTCTATAAAGTTATATTAACTAATTACTTTAGCTTATTTGAGAGCGATGATTAAGTTAAAATAATTGTGATACCTTCTGTGTATAAATTTTAAGTTAGAATCAAAGTGAATGTTTACAGCAAGATAAATTATGCAAGGAATTGATTTTGTTATCGATGAAAGAGGAATAAAAAAAGCGGTGTTAATCGACTTAGAAAAATGGGGTGATGTTTGGGAAGATTTTTACGATATTTTAATTTCTAAACAAAGAGAAGATGAGAAGGAAATTTCTTGGGAGGATTTGAAACAAGAGTTAGATATTGATAATAAGTTCCATGATTAAATATCAAATTAAGTTTAAATCATCTACTGCTAAAGAGTTTAAAAATTTACCCTCAAATATTCAGAAACGTGTAGGGGAAGTTTTGGAAAAAATGAGAGAAAATCCTCGAATATCTGGGGTAATTAAATTACAAGGAGATGATAAATTATATCGGATTAAAGTAGGAGATTATCGTCTGGTTTTTGAGATTGATGATTCTGAGAAATTAATCAGAATTACAAGAGTTAGACATCGCCAAGATGTTTATAAAAAATAATGACTCATAATGCTCAATTTATTAATTCCCTTTAATATATTTTCTAAGATTGATCATCAATATTTTGTAAAGAATAGTTAACAATATCTATTTGATCTTCTTGCGTCCAAGTATCACTATAATTCACAAGGCTAATGTTTTTATTTGTTAAGTCGTTTAATATCATCGTTGCTAGTCGTAATCTTTTATCTAAATCCTTAAAAACTCGATGCTTCCTTTTGAGCTATAAATTAGAGATAAAAGTCATTGAATCCTTTTGAGTTTTATGGGTTAACTTTGATAAAGTACCCTAAAAGATATAATGAACCACAGATAACGATAGTTTGTTTTTCTCTATTTACTGTTTTAATGACTGCTTCTAAGGCTAAAAATAAATCTTGATAAGTGTCAATTTTAGTTAAATTGGGTTCAATTTCTGTAGCTAATTTAGCTAATTGTTCAGGATTTGCTGTGATATGATCGGGTACTGGTACTAAATTTAATTGATCTTGAGGACGTAGTAAGTTTCTAAAAATTCCTTGATGATCTTTTGTCTCTAACATTCCCATTACCCAAATAATTTCTTTGTCTAAAGTATCTACATATTCTCTCAATATTTCTGAAGCCGCTACGTTATGAGCTCCATCTATAAGTATTTTCTCTCCTTTCCATGTTACCCATTCTATTCTTCCTCGCCAACGGGTTTCACTCATGCCTTTTTCTATGGCTTCTATACTTATATTCCATCCTCTACTTTGTAAGGTTTTTACCGTGGCGATCGCCAAAGCTGAATTTTGTAATTGTATATCTCCCTTTAAAGATAAAGGATATTCAATATCTTGATATTTTGCCCAATGTTGACCATTTTTGCTGATTTTTTCCCCAGATTCTACCCAAATAGTTGGACAATTTAATTTTTTGACTGTTTTTTCCACAACTTCTTTGGCTGATGGCGGTAGATTGCCGATAATTGTTGGACATTCTTGTTTAATAATACCTGCTTTTTCTGTGGCTATTTTCTCAAGGGTATTTCCTAATCTTTGCCAATGTTCACGACTAATAGATGTAATTATACTAGCTAAAGGGCGATCGCATACATTAGTGGCATCTAATCTTCCTCCTAAACCCACTTCGATAATAGCAATATCAACTTGTGATTGTGCAAAAAAAAGCCATGCGGCGGCAGTAATTACTTCAAATTGTGTAGGACACTCACTACTTAAATCAATGATCTTATTAATATGTGTGAGAAGATCAACTAATTTTTTTTCGGTAATAGGTTGTTCATTTAAACAGATTCTTTCATTCCAATTAACTAAATGAGGAGAAGTATAACGTCCTGTTTTATAACCAGCTTGGGTAAAAATAGAGGATAAATAGGCACAAACCGAACCCTTGCCATTTGTACCAGCTACATGAATTATGGGAACTTTTTTATGAGGATTACCTAATAAGTTTAATAAATTTTCGATTCTATTTAAAGATAAATCAATCCCAAATTTTTGGTAATATTCTAATAATAAATTAATATTGGTTTCCATATTTTAAAGGTGTAATAAATTGCAAAAAAAAGAGGGGATAAACCCCTTAAAAATTAAATTAAATATTTAAAACTCACAAATACCATCAGAAAATGTTACCTACAAAAACTGTCTTAACTAAAAAAATGTTAGTGAGTAGTAGATAAAGCTGGTATATTGCTCTTGACTTGTGGTTTAATAACTCTTAAACTAGGGAAGAGAAAATGATTTTCTTCAACATATTGAGCGCCAAATAATCCCTTTTCAGCCCAGAAGTATCTATCTGTAGTATGTTCATTTCTTTTGACAACTAATAAAGCTGGAGGAGTAATACCATTCGCTCTGATGTGCTTACGAGCGGCGGTTACAGGCTTATCTTCTCCACTTTCAATATAGAAATGAGGTACTAATTCTAAGATTTTACGTCCTTCAAGGCGGCGGCGACTTTTGCGCTTTCTCTTCCTAGCCAACCTTACTTCCTCCTTCATAAGTTAAATGTTATATTTACTACATTTTCGCAAATTATATAACGTTTTTTCAAGAAAGTCAATCCCCTGGACCAAGAGAATTTTTAGGCTTATAAAATAAACAATTTATTTGAGGAAAATAGTTAAATTTTTATGAAAACATGGCGTTTAATCCCTTTAATGAACACTTCGGGTAAAATACAAATGGCTATTGATGAATGGCTACTGACACAACATCAAAAAAATAATCATCCTCCAACCCTACGATTTTATACCTGGAATCAGGCAACTATTTCTTTAGGTGTCAGCCAAAAACGTCATTTTCCTAACCATTGGCAGAATTTAACTTATCAAGGAAAACCCTTAGAGATAGTGAAGCGTCCTAGTGGTGGTCGTGGAGTATTACATCAAGGAGATTTAACCTATGCAGTCATTACGTCTCATTTAGAAGGTAATTTAGATCAAGTATATCGACAAATATGTCAATTTTTAATTTTGGGATGGCGAAAGCTAGGAATTGAATTATATTTTGGACAACCCGAAAGACAATATTTACAATCAGCAAATTGCTTTAAATTAGCTACTAATGCTGACTTAGTTGATTTCTACGAGAATAAGTTTATTGGCAGTGCTCAACTAAAAAAAGGCAAATTTACCCTACAACACGGTTCAATGCTCTTGAATCCTGATTTAGACTTATTTGAGAGAGTTTTTCATAGCCTACCCCCCAAACAAATTATCCCCGAATCTTTGTCGATAAATCACATTGTCGAAACCTTGGTAGAAGCGGCGGCGGAATGCTTTGACTGTCAGTTTGTGATTCAACCTTTATCTGACGATGAATTAACGCAAATTAAAATCTCATTTGATAACGTACTTTAAATTCACCATAAATATAATCATAAGACACAGAAACAGTAGATTCATCTTTGACTTTATAAACTCCTTCTACCAAAGGAAAAACCCGTAAATCTTTCATTCCTAAAGGTTTTCCCCAACTACTAACAGTTTCATTGACACCAAAACTGATATTATTGGCTAAAGGTACTAAAATAAATTGTGCTAAACCATTTTCAAATAATTGTTGTCCACTTAAATCCTGTAATTGAGTTGCTAAATTTAACAATTGTCCCCCTATAATTAAGTTAATTAACTCTCCTTGACTACGGTTAGGAATACTACTCAAAGATACTAAAGGAGAATTTAAAAGATTGAGATTTGAACCTTGTTGATTTAACATAGCTAAATTGACACATTCAGACACTTTATTTAACTGTGAAGGTGATAATTGAGTATTTTCGGCAATGGGTGTAGAAACAGGTAAACGACAATAATTATTGACATTATTGGATAATACTGGTAATAATTGAGATAAACCACCGTCAATTTTTAAGACAACTTGAATATTATCTCCTCTACCTCCTCTGATAATGGGTTCGGATATTTCGTTACGCTGAGTATTGGGTAATTGTCGAGAATAATCTACAATATCTGCTTGTAACTCTATATCAATATCTGGATTCAAGATATTTTCATTGGGGTCAAAAGTGATACTATTATTATTAGTGAGAGATAAGAAAAATGTAGTTTGTCCAAATCCAAGATTAGATGTTACTGTTGCTAAAGGATTTGTTCCACCTAAGTAAATCTGCCCTCTACGAAGGTTTATTGCCCCGTTAGCTCGGATGTTTTGAGGTTCAAGTAGTCCACCGTTTAGCGTCAAATCACCCCCAAATAGAAAGCGATATAACCCCCATCTAGCTAATTGCGTATTTTCGAGTTTGAGGGAAAAATCAGTCAATTTTGGTTGAAAAATGCCAGAGGTAGAAGAAGAGGGATTACTTAACCATTGACTCCATAATAGTTGATTAGGTGAAGAAGAAGGGTTTTGGGGGGTAGATGGAAGGTTAAAATTACCATTATTTAAACCTAAATAACCACCAATTTCTGGATTAATGATTGTACCATTAATAGTGATATTCCCGTCAATTTTTCCTGAATAAATATCTTTTAATTGTAAGGCTTGATTATTGATATTTACCGTGAGAATGTTATCGTTATTAGTGATGGGTTTAAATAGAGGTAAAATTCCATTAATATCAACATTAGAATTATTTATTTTTGCGGATAAATTTTCAACATTAATGGCTTGTTTTTCTTTTAATAAGTTAATATTTCCTGAAAGGTAAAAAGGTTGATTTAAGCTATTACTTTTAACTTCGGTATTATCAAAATTAATATTCCCCCCTATTTCTATTTCTTGTAAATTAAAGTTTTGAGTAGAAGCTAAATAAAGGGTTAAATCTGTATTAAAATTTCCTCCTGTTAGTTGTAATTTTCCTTGAGTTAATAAACCTAATAATGCCATATTTTTATCATCTAATTTGACATTGATTAAAGCTGGTTTTTCTGAAGTAACAAAAGGATGATAGGGTATGATGGCATTTAGTTTAATATTGGAATTTTCTTCGGTAGTTAGATTTAACTGATAGTCATCATAATTAAAGTTAGCATTAATTTGATTATCGATAATTGCGCCATCAACGGCAGTGTTATTTAAACTTAAGTTTCCGATGATTTGAGGATTTAATAAACTTCCTGAAATTTTGGCATCTAAGTTAATTAAACTTTCAACGTCAACGGAAGTAGGGAAAAAAGCGGTAATAAAATCCAGAGGAAAATCTTTAAGTTTAAATTCTCCTTCTTGTTTTTCGAGGGATAAATTACCAGTAAAGAAAATCTCACTATTGGCAAGATTAAGAATAAAAGGTTGAAGAGATAAATTATTATTTTTAAATTTAGCATCGAAAGCTATTTTGGGAATAGTTATGACTTGGTTTTTTTGCATAATTAAACCTAAAGAGTCAACTATATTTGGAAAGTTTTGGTGAGGAAGCCATTGCCAATTTTTACCTTCAAAGCCAAAGTTGATTTCAGGATTCGTGAATTTACCACCAAGAAGAATCTCTCCTTGATAACCTCCTGTTATGTCTAAGTCATTAGGAATTTTACCTAATTCTATTTGTTTTGCCATGGCTTTTATTTGTTTATCGATACTATAAAGTAGATTAACTTTAGTTTTTATAGTGTCGTTTTCCTTGCCTAAAGATTGAGGAGGAATGTTATCGGCAGAGACTAATTCATTTTGATTTTGTAGTTGTTTAACTAAAGAAGTTAAAGTCGCAACGTCAGTTATTTTGAGAGTAGAAAAAATATCTTCTACATTACCTTGTAAATTAATTTTTCCTTCTATATCTTGAGTAGCAAAGTTAATTTTCCCCATTAAATCATACTTCGTTTTTGCAAAATTTAGTCGCCCATTATTTAATTGTGCGGTATCATTTTGAAAGTTAAAGTTAGTGGTAAATTGTCTAGCGATAAGGTTGCCAATACCAAGGTTATCTAAAGTTAAATTTCCGTTAGCGGAAAAGTCGGTTAAATTGATGACTATATTTGTTGCTAAATTTCCTTGAATTTTTCCATTGATACCATAATTGATAGCTGGTTTAAGTTGTAAGTTTTCTAAAGCAAAGTTGTTGATAGTAGCAAAAAATTCTTTTCCTTGTCTTTTGCCTTGAAGGGAAAAATCAGAGTTTCTTCCTTTTGTTATTTCTAAAGAATCAGGGGTATAAGGAAGAGTTAAATTTATCTTGGGAATAGATAAACTTTCTTTGACAAAAGAGACAGCAATAACATCTTCTTTTCCTCGTAAATCCATGATAATTTTTTGACTAGGATTTATTCTCAGTTTTCCTGTTAAGAAAGATTCAAATTCTAGTTGATTAAAGTTAAGATTATTGAGAGTTAAGTTACCTTCGATGTTGAGATTATTTTTACCAAGGAGATTAGTTAATAAATTTTGCGCATTAACAAAACCTTGAAACTTAACTTTACCATCGAGATTTACTGATGAAGGAAAAAAGTTGATACCCTTATCCTTAGATAAAGAGGAAAAAAGTTGATTGACGGGAATAACATTTAAGTTAGAATTAGCGGTTACTTGAAGTTGTATATTATTGACATCGGGTTTCGTAAAGAGATTAACTAAGTTAAACTTACCTTTAGCTTGAATAGAGTTTTTTCCTGATTCTATCATTGCTGATGGAAGATTGATAGGAAGAGAAAAACTTGTTTGGTTTAATAAAGGAGAAAGATTACCACTGAGATTTATTTTGCTATTGACTTTATCTAAAGAAGAAAGATTTACCTGAGAATTGTCTTTCACAAAAGCAAGTTGTTGATTGAGATTGTCAAGGTTGATGTTTTGAGTATTAATTTGACTTTGCCATTGATTATCTTTAACCTTCGTTGTGACTAAAACTCTTCCTTTGGCTATATCAAAATTACTATCAAGACGAATATTTAAACTAGGAAAAGAGGAAAAGGTTTGATTTTCTAAATAGTTAGAGGAAAAAGAAAGCAACTCCGATAAATTGCTAGTCAAACTGATATTAGTATTAAAGTTTTTTGTTTTAATGTTAGGGAATAATTGAGAAAGAGAAATTTTTTCGGTAATGCCTTGGAGGAAAACTAAACCATTATTAATTTTTGCTTCCGTGTTAAAGTAACCTCCTGCTAAATTACCATTAACTTTTGCCATTAAGTTAAGACTATTTATATTGGCAAAATTTTGATAGTTAAAAGGTTGTCTGAAGAAGGAATATAATTCCGTTGTTTTAGCTGTGACATTGATTAAACTTGAATTAACTACCCCTGAAAAAGAAGGGATTATTTTATTGATAGATATTTGACTAACATCGGCAGTAATTTCTGTTTTTTGATTATCGATACTCGCAACAGCATTAATTAATCCTTTTTCTATACGCAGTTGACTATCCGCAACAATTTTTAAACTATTAGGAAAAATATCAGTTTCAGGGATTTTTAATAATTCTTCTATATCGCCAATGATTTTAATATCGCTATTAACTATTTGAGTAACCAAAGCAAAAGAAGGGAATAATTTACCCACAGAAATTTCTGACGCTTTACCGTTGATAATTAAATTACCATTAACTAAAGTAGAATTTAATTTTAAATTACCGTCATCAATAATTAGTTTAACTTTACCATCACCTTGGATAGTGTTAAGGTTGACTTCTTCTCCTCTATTTCCCCTCAAACTCACATCAACATTTTTCGCTACTATCGGTAAATTAACTTGAGAATTTTGACAACTAGAAAGTCTTTCGCAAAATTGAGGAAGAAAAGGAGTTAAATTTATATCGTCACTAACGAGATTAACTTGCCAAGTTTTTTCCTGCCAATTACTACTACCGTTAACAGTGAGTCTATTTTCTTTAACCACTAACTCAGTATCAATTAAATTAACTGCTTGTTTATTGATGGTTAAATTTCCCGTAGCAGATAAAATTCCTAAATTTTCTTCCTTGATGTTAGGAAAAGAAAAAGAAACTAATCCTTGAGGTTGATTAACATTACCTTTAATTTCTCCTGTGGCTAAAACACTGCCGATATTAATTCCTTGAGGTAAAATTTCGTAAGATTTGATTAATTCTGATGAGGGTAAGTTAGCGGTAAATTTAAAATTAAAAGGTATTGTTTGAAACTCAATACTTTTTCCTTGAATAATAGGTTGACGAAAATTAGTATTAATAACTCCTTGACTAAGAATTTCTCCTCCCGTTGGTGGCTTAATGATTATTTTCTTAAAGGCGATATTATCTACATTAGCGATAAATTGACTATCAATATTACCCAACTCAATTTTATCAATCAGACTATTATTAATCTTAACTTTTCCTTGAATTTGCGGATTATCTAAATTTCCTGCCATAGTTACATAAGCCGTCATTAAACCATCTATAGGTAAAGGTAACTTGATGGCTAAACTAGGTAAAATCTTTTTGATACTAACTTGGTTAAGATTTCCTTGTAGATTATAACCTTCTTCTTGATGAATATTACCTTTAATTGAACCATTTAATTCCCCTAAACTAAATTTACTTTTGACAATATTAAGAGATTTTTCTTCAATATCCACCGAAGCGTTGAAAGTAAAATTTTTTCCTAAAAGAGGAATAGTTGTTATTTTTTTATTATCATTAACTTTCTGAAGATTAATTTTTCCTTCAATATCTTCTAAATTAATATTACCGTTGATTTTTGTTGCTTGAAATTCTGGTAAGGAAGAAGTAACTAAGTCTAACTTTCCGTTTAATCTTCCTTCGGTAATGTCTAAAGGTAACTGAGGAATTAAATAAGCTATATCGGGTAAAGAGAGATAATTAATTTCTAACTGATTTTCACTTTCGGTATTGCTTAATAAAATTTTCCCCTTAAGGTTAATCTCATTAATTCCATTAATAGTATTTTCTAATTGATAATCAAGGGGTTGAGTGTCATTGTCATAAATTAATCTTAAGTTTCCTTTCGTCTTAACTTCGGCAACTTTTTGTAAACCATCGGGGGTGACAGAAATTTTACTATTTTGTAACCGTAAATTGATATTTGCCGTAATAGGTATGGGTAAAGGTGGCAACTTAAGAGAATTAGGTAAAGGTTTTTGTAAATCTGGAGGCGGCAATAAAGTGTCTAATTGTGCGTAACCTGTTATATCATTAGCAATAACGTCGATGGTTAAACTACGATTAATAATAGTTGACCATATACCTACCCTAATCTTAACAGCATCTATCTCTAAAAAACTAGAATCTTTTTCGGTGGCTGGAATCTCTAAATTCTCGATAATTACTTCATTAAAAGAAAAACTACTAATCTCTCCTAAATTGACATTTCTATCTAAAACTCTTTCTAACTCTGTTTCTAATCGTAAAGGAATGATTTTAGCTAAATATTTACTCCCTTCATATCCCGCAACGGCTACGACGGTGATTGTTACTAAAGATACAATTTGAATGTGAGGTTTTTGAATCATTCCCACAACTTTGTCACTGAAACTTAATGGCTGTGGGTTAGAATCTGTCTCTGGCGGTTGTTGATTAGTCATTTCCTCACACTCAACTCAATCTGATTTTGATGTTTTTTTAAACTAAGTCACCTCATCAACTAAATTGTATATCAAAAAATTAAATATTACCGAAATTTTATTTTATAAAGCCAATTACTTTTTCTAATAAACATTATTTTACTCTAAAAAAAAGCAGAATTACTAATTTTAAAAACTTCGTAATCTTTTTCTAATATTTATATTTCTTTGTGCAAAAAAAAGTCTAATAAAATATTTTTATATCTTGATTTTATCTTATAAATTTATGATTTAAAAGCCTTAAAAGCCTTAATTTGATTGACTTTTAACCTCAACATAAACATAGATTATCTGTTAAATTATCTTTATTAAGAAGAGTATAAAATTAAATATTTGAGCATTTTAGTTAAAGTTTTTACAGATAAAATATTGCCATAAAAAATGCGAATAGTGATATTTTTTCTTATTCGCAAAATGTTTAATAACGATAAAATAATAATAATTAAATTTTAGATAAAGAAGATATTTTGGCTAATTTTGCTGAGTCTAAACCTCGTAACTCTTCTAAATTTATCCAACCTTCTTTTAACAGTTGAGCAAAAGTAAAAACCAACATTGGTTCTCTAGCATCATATTTACCATCAAGATCATAGCGCTTTGCGCTCAAAATGTCATGAACTTGCCAAAGATGCTCCATGTCTGTCATATTATTAATTTTATGACGTACTTCGGATACCAAAGTTTGAGTTTCTCGTTGATATGCTTTATTTAAAACTTGTTGGCTAATTTCTATTTCTTTAGTAGTCCATCCTGTTTCCTTGATTGTTGTCGTCATAGTGTTTTATAAAAAAAAGGATATAAGAAAATTTAAACATCCTTATATCATATCAATATATTTGATTAAAATACAAAAAAAAGAGTCTCTCATGATGAAAAACTCTTTAATTTTATTTGTGGTAAATTTTAACTATGTTTTTTATACTAGCGGATTAAATTTAATAATTCTTTAGGAGATGCTAATAAATCAATGGCAACGAAAAAGATTTTACCTTCGGGGTTAAGGAGAAAACGCCAAGCAATATCCATGCCGACATTACCACCAAACCAAGGAGTTTGTACTTTTCCAGTTACTTTAATTTGAGTAAAACCGCCGTCTGCTGGTTCGGTTACACCCTGTTGAGGAATTAATTTCAGGTTTTGGCATTCTTCTTTAAAGAAACGGAAAATATTATCTTTACCGACGATAGGACGTTTGAAAGGAGGTTGTAATGCACCATCAGGAAGGAATAATTCAATTAAAGTATCAAAATCATTGGCGTTTAAATTATCCATGTAATTGAGCACTGTGGCATTAGTTACACCCGGAATTGAAACTTTAGTACGTTTAGATACTTCTTGAGGAGGAGTAACAGGTTCGATGACTGAGGTATAATTCCCTAGTTTGGATACGTCATAACCCATGTCAACTACAGCGTTGCGAAGTACGGTAATTTGTTGTCCAGATTCTAGTTTTTTGATAGCATCTAAAACAGAGTTAGCATTGGCAGAAAGAAGATAACCTTCAGGAATAGGGGCAACAATACCTTCTTCCATGAATTTACCTAACTGATACCAGAAACCTAGTTTGATGTTTGCTGACCAAATTGCATAAGTACGACAAAGAGGGGTATCAGCACGATTAGCTAAATCACACATGGCTTGTGATTGCTGTTGGGGTGTCATGGTTTTGATTTCGTTGAGGGTAGATTCTGCTAATACCATACTAGCTGCGCCAGGGGCGGCAATGGTGATGGTTTTACCCATTTCTAGGTATGCAAACCAAATTAATGCTAATTGATCTTCGGCATTTAATTGAGTAAATCTTGCGATGGTAGCGGGTACAACATCAGCAGCTAAAGTTTGAGGGAAGATTGTCCGAGCTGAATCAATAGTGAAAGGCATAATTAACACCGATTTTGTAAAATTCTGTAACTAATTTAACATCATTTGTAAAAAAAATATTTAATTTTAGGTGTGGATTTTGCGACAATGATTAAACAAAATATACTGTTACCTTAGAGTTTGTGTTCATTTTCAGTCCTAATTTAAGGGAAAAACGGAGAAATATGATAGATAATTACTTGGGTTTACTGGTGGCTTTGGTAATTATTATCCTTTGGATTTTAACAATTGTTACTTATCAAATTAACGATTTAACTAAAGTTAATTATCTGATTATTTTATTATTAATCCTGTGGCAAACTTTTCTAAATACGGGATTATTTATTATTGCCCATGATGGAATGCACGGTCTTATTTTTCCTTCTAATATTAGGGTTAATGATTCAATCAGTAAAATTGCCTTGATTTTATATGCTTTTTTATCCTATGAAAATTTAAAAGAAAAACACTTATTACATCACGAATTTTCAGGTACTAATCTTGATCCAGACTTCCATAATAATGATAATTATAATTTTTTTAATTGGTATGGACAGTTTATGACTAAATATCTCAGTCTTAAACATTTATTTCGCTTATCCGTACTTGTGTTATTGAGTGCTTATTATTGTAAAGTTACTTGGCTTCATTTATTGCTTTTTTGGGCATTACCATTAATTTTAAGCTCATTACAGTTATTTTTCTTTGGTACTTTTTTACCTCATCGTTACGGTAGCAAGGAAAAAAATGATATGTCATCCATTAAAAGCCTTTATTTACCTATGTTTTTATCCCTAATTGCCTGTTATCATTTTAGTTATCATCAAGAACATCATCAATACCCTTTTGTGCCTTGGTGGAAATTACCTTTCGTTGATACCTATATTAAATCATAAAATTAGTTGAAGCAATTTTTCTCTCAATTCTCTTTTCTTTTCTAGTTAGGGGCTTTTAACAGTTAACAAAAAGTTACTTAAATCTTCTTAAACTTACTCATTTATTAAGCTATACTCTAGTAATGAGTA